>CAZRHW010000404.1:0-3698 GCA_964599785.1 uncultured Bacteroides sp.
CACCGGTGATCATCCTGTATTTTTTGTTTCTGTTCGAATAAAATTTGAATGCCTGGAACAGTCCCACCATCAGTGTTGAAAGCGGAACAAAATATAACCAGGGAGAAACAGCCTCGTTACCAAGAATGAGGCTTAGCGATCGATTGAAAAATATAATAATCGCCAGGAGTATCAGGCTGATAAAAAGTGAAATAGATACTGAAAGACCAAGTAAATTAATGGCATCTTCATCTTTTTCAGGAAGCATGATAGCCATTTCATATTTTGCAGTGGCGATAATAGCTGTAATGCTGATAATACTCATGTAAAGCCCGAATAAACCAAAATCTTCGGGAGTATAGATCCTCGAGAGAACGAAATAGATTAGTATAGCAATAATCTGGACAAAGGTGGTACCGGAAACGAGTGTGGCTACATTTTTAAGGAACTCTCCCCTGAAAATCCCGGGCAGTTTAAACGGCATGAGGATTAAGTTTAATCGGACTGATATAATATCGTGAACCAGACAAAATTAGTACTTATAAATATTATACAAAAGGTTACTGCCTAATTCATAAATTAAGGTCATAGAGGGCCACAGAGAATAAGAAAGTTACACAGAGATAAATCTCAACCATATTTTCTGTTGCTCTCTGTTTTTCTCTGTGGTTCTCTGTGACCAGATTTTTATCATCACATTTCTTAATGACAAACATTATAGCATAATTCATACAGGACCTTCCCCACTTTCACACCTTAAAGTTTTCCCCCTTTCCCTCTTATCCACTTTTCCGCTTATCCCCTTATTCGCTTATCCGCTTATCCTTTTATTCGCTTTCCCGCATTAACGCTTCAACACTTCAACGCTTAAACACATTAACGCATCAACGCTTCAACGCATTAACGCTTCAACGCTTTAGCATTTCTCCAAAAAGTAAATTAACTTTGGCTCGCAAAAAATTAATATTAAACAATGGCAATTACCAGAACTGCAAATCCTGCTTTAAATAAAAATACATTCCGGGATTTCACCATCACCGACTCTTCAAGGGTAATGACATTGCAGGGGACGGTCAATAAAATCCTGCTGATGATCCTTCTTCTCCTGGCCGGGGCATTTTACACGTGGAAAACATTTTTTGAGGCCATGCAGTCCTATCCTGAGACAGCCGCCCAAAGCATTATGCCCTGGATGATTGGTGGAGGTATCGGAGGCTTCATTATTGCCCTTGTTACCATTTTCAAACGTACATGGGCACCCTATACCGCTCCCATTTATGCAGTCCTTGAAGGGCTTTTCCTGGGTGGATTATCAGCATTTTTTGAATCAAAGTATCCGGGTATCGTCATACAGGCAGTCGCCCTGACATTCGGGATACTGATCGCCCTTCTGCTGGCATATAAATCAAGGCTGATCAAACCGACGGAAAATTTTAAGCTGGGTGTGGTTGCAGCAACAGGAGGGATATTTATTGTTTACATGATCACTTTTATTCTTAACCTGTTCGGTGTTCCTGTTGGCTATATACACAATAGTTCAACCTTGGGTATCGTTTTTAATTTGTTCGTCGTCGTTATCGCCGCATTAAACCTTGTCCTTGATTTTGATTTCATCGAACAGGGAGCTGCCTCAGATGCGCCGAAATACATGGAATGGTATGCTGCATTCGGATTAATGGTCACTCTCATCTGGCTCTATATTGAGATCCTTTGGCTGCTTGCCAGGATTGCCGGACGCAGGAACTGAAATGCTTGTTTAATTTCGTAGCTATGAATGAACTGGAAAAATATTTTCAAAAGTTCAGGCAAAATATCATTGGAATCGATACCATATATGAAACACCATATGGAAGGAAAAAAATCATTTATGCCGATTGGTTAGCAAGCGGCAGACTTTATGGTCCCATTGAAAAAAACATTCTCGATCATTTCGGTCCTTTCGTAGCCAATACCCATACTGAAACCAATGAGACAGGCATGCGCATGACCACCAGTTACCATTATGCACATGAGCTGATAAAAAAGTATGTGAATGCCGGTCTAAATGATGTAATTATTACGGCAGGTTCAGGTATGACTTCCATGATCAATAAACTGCAAAGGATACTGGGACTGAAAGGATGCGGAAAACTGAGGCATGACGACTGTATCCGGAACAGTGAAAAACCGGTTGTCTTCATCACGCATATGGAACATCATTCAAACCATACTTCCTGGTATGAGACAAATACCGATGTTATTCTTCTCCAGCCGGATCAAAATCTATTAATTGACCTGGATGAACTGAGGAACCAGCTTGAGAAATACAGGGACAGGAATTTTAAAATCGGTTCATTTACAGCTTGTTCAAACGTTACCGGGATCAGGACACCGATACATGAAATGGCCAGGATAATGCATGAATACGGAGGGCTCTGTTTCGTTGATTATGCCGCTTCAGCTCCCTATGATGATATCAATATGCATCCTGATGATCCGATGGAAAAACTGGATGCTGTTTTTTTCTCACCCCATAAATTTCTTGGTGGCCCCGGAGCCAGCGGTGTATTGATTTTCGATTCCAGCATGTACCATTCTGAGGTGCCTGATAATCCCGGGGGTGGTACTGTTGACTGGACAAATCCATGGGGAAGCTATAAATATGTCGATGATATTGAATCGAGGGAAGATGGTGGCACACCCGGTTTTCTTCAGGCTTTTAAAGCAGCACTGGCGATGGAGCTGAAAGAACAAATGGGCACTAAAAACATTTTCAGGCGTGAACAAGAGTTGATAGAACTGGCTTTCAGGGAGATTAAAAAAATCCCATCGATTAAAATTCTTGCCGGTAATGTTGAGGACAGGTTAGGTGTCATCTCATTCTATCACGAAAATATCCATTTTAACCTGATCGCCAAATTGCTTAGCGACAGGTTCGGTATCCAGGTCAGAGGAGGATGTGTATGTGCCGGCACCTATGGACACTTTCTCCTCGAGGTCAGCTATGACAGGTCTAAAGAGATCACCGAGAAAATTAATCACGGCGATCTGTCTGAAAAACCCGGCTGGGTAAGATGGTCACTGCACCCAACAATGACAGATGAAGAAATATATTATTTCGCCGATTCATTGCAGGCTATCATCCATCATATTCCTGAATGGGAAAAAGATTATATATATATAAATAATAAGAATGAGTTTGTTCACCGGGAATATCCTGATCTTTCTCCAAAATATATTCCTGAATGGTTCCGTTTTTAAACTGAAGGTACGGAAATTAAAATGTGCTGATAACCTATTGTTTAACTTAAATATTTTCATGTGAAAATCTTCGAGGTTTCCGACCGGAAATTGCGCCGTGATTTTCTCAGGGTCCCCAGAATTCTCTATAAAAGAGATCCTCATTGGGTTTGTCAGCTTGATAAAGATATTGAAGGAACTTTTAATCCTGACCTTAATCCTTTATTTAAAGAAGGAAATGCATGCCGCTGGATATTGAAAGATGAACAAAACAACCTGACCGGAAGAATAGCGGCTTTCCATTCCCAAAGTTACTGCAAATCAAATGATCAACCGACCGGGGGCATAGGCTGGTTCGAATGCGTCAATGACCAGGATGCTGCTAACCTCCTTTTTGATACTGCAAAAGATTGGCTGATGAACGAAAACATGAAGGCTATGGATGGACCTGTCAATTTTGGTGAGACGGATACGAACTGGGGACTCCTTGTCGACGGATT
>CAZRHW010000405.1:0-3696 GCA_964599785.1 uncultured Bacteroides sp.
TGATTAGAAAGCTGTTTAAGGTTTCTCGCTGACTTTCGCGAGAAATAAAAATCAAAGAACTTTTTAAACAGCTCCTCAGGGGATGGGGTGAAGTTATGAAACACCAAAATCTTAAAGCCATTTAATAAGCATTTCCGATCAATTAATTGCTTAAAAAAATTGTAGATTTGTCTATATGATTATTTTTCTCAACATGAGTACGAATTAAAATTCATCAAAAATGATTTACAAAAAGTTACTTTTCACTTTATCACTGTTTTTCCTGATACTCAGTGGATGTGTTGGTAAGCAAACGACAGGTTTACTTCCCCGGAGTGTTCCGGAAACTGAAGGTGTTTCTTCTGAAGACATTTTAAGATTTGTTGATGCTGTGGAGAACAGCAACCATGAGTTACACAGTTTTATGTTTTTGCGTCATGGGAATGTAATTGCTGAAGGATGGTGGGATCCTTACCGGGCGGATCTGAAGCATACATTATATTCCACCAGCAAAAGTTTCACTTCTTCAGCAGTCGGTTTTGCAGTGACCGAAAAGCTCCTGAGCGTGGAAGACAAAGTGATTTCCTTTTTCCCGGAGGATTTGCCGGATACCGTCAGCCCTTACCTTTCTGATCTGACCGTAAAAGATTTGCTCATGATGTCGGCCGGCCAGGATCCTGATCCGACTTTTATGGTTGTTTCGAGGGACAGCAACTGGGTCAGGGGATTTTTAGCAACGCCACTGCTTAATGAACCGGGCACAAAGTTTCTGTATAATTCGCTTGCCACCTATATGTTGTCTGCCATCGTTCAGAAAGTAACGGGTGAAAAAGTTATTGATTACCTTACTCCAAGACTGTTCGAACCTTTGGGAATACAGGGAACAGACTGGGAAACAGACTTTCAGGGAATCAATACCGGCGGATGGGGCTTGAGAGTTAAAACAGAAGACATGGCTAAATTCGGGCAATTATATCTGCAAAAGGGAAAATGGAACGGAAAGCAAATCCTGCCGAAAGAATGGATCGAAGAAGCCACCGCCATGAAGATTGAACAGGCACCGGATCTTCCTCAGGCTACCAAAGATTCGAGTGACTGGATGCAGGGGTATTGCTACCAGTTCTGGCGTTGCCGGCATCATGCTTTCCGGGCAGATGGTGCCTACGGCCAGTTCATTATTGTAATGCCCGACCGGGATGCTGTGATAGCCATCACGGCTGAAACATCCGATATGCAGAGTGAATTAAACCTGGTTTGGGAGTATTTATTACCTGCCATACATGAGGGTGAGTTGCCTGCAAATGATAGCATATCAACGGCCCTGAAACAAAAACTTTCTTCATTGACTCTTCCCCTGCCTGAGAAAGGTGATAATCCCGCCTTTGTTTCAACAATTTCAGGTAAAACCTTTGCCATTGAACCAAATGAAGGTCTGGTAGCATCAATGTCTTTCACGTTTTCAGACAATATATGCCATCTGACATTACATACCGATACAGCAGTTTATCAATTGGCCTATGGTTCCGGTGTCTGGCAGACAGGTGAAACAACCAGGAACGGGCCTAACCTGCTATCGCGTGCAAAGGAGAATCAGCAGAAACTGCAACCCTTTAAAGTTGCAGGGAGTTACAAATGGGAAAACGACCATACAATAAGACTGATATTACGATATATAGAGAGTCCGCACACGGAGACGATGATTTGTCATTTCGATCAAAACAAAATTTCAGTCGATCTGCAATACAGTTTTATTCCCAGGATTTTCGAATCGGTGTTGAAAGGTGAATTGAAGGAATAAAGATGTCAGGCATTATGAAAGAAGTATGAATTTTCAGAATTTGGGGGAATAGCTTAGCAGATGAATTAAGAAGAGATCAGGTTATTGTCTGTATGTTTGGAATATCGGTTAAGGTTAAACTTATTTTAGCGGGCATTTAATTTAACCGTATCATTTTTATCTCATTGCAGGGCTATGAACTTTCAGACAGAGGATTAGAGCAGCATCCGTGATTATTCACGTTTAAAATAAAATTTTCCCCTTTGTACTTGCAGATTGAAAAAATCTGATTATATTTACAAACCAAACGGTCGGTTTATGCGTGATACGAAAAACTATATCCTTGGTGTTGCTTTCAGGCTTTTCATGCAGAAGAACTACAAAGAGGTTACCCTGAAAGAGATCGTTGAAAAGACAGGTCTCTCGAAAGGTGCATTCTACCATTATTTTGAAAGTAAGGAAAAGCTCTTTTTTGAAATATTTAACTATTTCTTTTCGACTGTCATGAATATCGATTATGATCAGTACTCGAAAGAATCATTGAATCAGTTTTATCATGACTGTCTTAATGCGAAGGATGAGTTCAGGATTGAATCTCAGGATCATAGTGAAAAGTTTGGGGAAAGCTATTTTAATATGAATTTTTTCTTCCTGATTTTCGACGGGCTGAAGTTATTCCCGGAGTTTCGCAAAAGAATGGAGGATTTTCAGAACAGGGAACTCACAGCGTGGACGAAGAATATTAAACATGCAAGGGAAAATGGTGAAATAGAATCTGTTATGAGTGATCAGCATATTGCTAAGATTTTCATTCAAACCAGTGACGGAGTGGCTATGGATCTTATCCTGGGAGGGGGAATAAAAAATCTAAAAAAGGAGCTCGGTGCACTGTGGGATGAATTTTATGAAAGTCTGAAGGCATAGTTTTTTTGCCGCATCACAAACCGAATGTTCGGTTTAATACAGGATGCAATAGAAGTTTTGATATTTATCTGCTTTATGATTGGAATTTAAGCAGTTAAATTATAATTTTTTAAAGCCGGATTGTAATATGGCTATACGGAAATTTAATTTGATATATGATATATTTTATCGTTTAACCAAAAATAGATATAATGGATAATATTATTCACACTGAGAATGTCGTCAAGCATTTTGGAAAGGTACGGGCTGTGGACGGCATATCTGTTTGCGTCGGGAAGGGTGAAATATACGGTTTCCTGGGTCTTAATGGTGCGGGAAAGACGACGACCATCCGGATGCTTCTGGGAATGATCCGTCCCACTTCGGGATCATGCTATCTGGATGGGGAAAAGGTCCATGCCGGCAGCCATGAACTCTGGAACAGGGTCGGATACCTGGTTGAGATACCCTATTCCTATCCGGACCTTACCGTACGGGAAAATCTGGAGATCATCCGCCGGCTGCGTTCTATTTCTGATCCGGGGGTTATCGATTCGGTTATTGAAGAACTTAAGCTTGGCCCTTACCGGGACAGGCTGGTAAAACATCTTTCACAGGGGAATGCACAACGACTGGGTATTGCGAAAGCAATCATGCATCATCCGGATATCCTTTTGTTAGATGAACCTGCCAATGGGTTGGATCCTGCCGGTATTGTCGAGATACGGGAATTACTCCGGGACAGGGCATTTAACAGGGGAGTGACCATATTTCTTTCCAGCCATATTCTGGGTGAGATATCCAGGTTTGCAACGAGGATCGGAATTATCCATGAAGGCAGAATGATACAGGAAACAGATAACGATCAGCTGGACCAATTCCTTCACCGGAGCCTTCATATTCATACCAAAGACGACGATGGTGCCGGTAAAGCGCTAAAAAAGGAGGGATATACTGCAAATAAAGTAAAAGGAGATTTCCTGGAGATTACCGGCACGGAGGCAGTTAGCAATCCGGAGAAGGTGGCTTCTCTTCTG
>CAZRHW010000406.1:0-3429 GCA_964599785.1 uncultured Bacteroides sp.
AGTTCAGGATGACATAGAATGACGATGAAAGTAATTGAGAAGAAGGTCCTGAAACAAGTTCAGGATGACATAGAATGACGATGAAAGTAATTGAGAAGAAGGTCCTGAAACAAGTTCAGGATGACATAGAATGACGATGAAAGTAATTGAGAAGAAGGTCCTGAAACAAGTTCAGGATGACCTTGTTTGAATCTACGATAATATGAATATTGAAGATTATAGTAAGATCTATATGATTGGGATCGGGGGTATTGGGATGAGTGCGCTCGCAAGGTATTTTCTTGCGGAGGGGAAAGAAGTGTCCGGATATGACAGGGTGCCGACCTCTTTAACGGAGGAGCTTGTGAAAGAAGGAGCAAGGATACACTTTGCTGAAGATGCAGATATGGTGAAGAAAGAATATGGTAATCCAGGAGAAACTCTTATTGTTTACACTCCTGCTGTTCCCTCCGGCCATCCGGAGCTTGCATATTTCAGGCAAATGGGATTCCCGCTACTGAAGCGGTCGGAGGTGTTGGGAAAAATAACAGAGAACAGGAAATGTATTGCTGTTGCGGGCACACATGGAAAAACTACAATATCAACCTTGATAGCACATATATTAAGAACGGCAGGTATTCCCTGCAGTGCTTTTCTTGGTGGTATTTCAAAGAATTTTCATACCAATGCCCTGATAGGCAAAAACAGTGAATGGATTGTAGCTGAGGCAGATGAATTCGACAGGTCGTTCCTGAGGCTGTATCCTGACAAGGCCGTTGTCACCTCATGCGATGCGGATCACCTGGATATTTATGGAGATATCGGGGAACTTGAAAATTCATTCAGGCAATTCATCAGTCAGGTGAAGAAGGGAGGCGATATCCTGATCAGGAAAGATGTGGAATCCCTGGCTTCCGGGAGAAAAGATGAAAACATATATTCTTATTCTCCCGGCCCCGGTGCCGATTTTTACATATCGCGAATTGAGCTCTCAGAAGGAGCGTATCATTTTGATTTGCAGACGCCTGACGGTAAATTATCAGGCTTAAAGACTATTTTACCCGGATTGGTAAATGTCGAGAATGCTATTGCTGCCGCTGGAATAGGCCATTTACTTGGTCTGGATTCAAATGCAATCAGACAGGCAATCGGCACATTTAAGGGTGTCAGAAGAAGGTTCGATGTTCATATTAATCGTAAAGACCTGGTTTATATCGATGATTATGCGCATCATCCAAAGGAGATTGAATCATTTATAAGATCGGTGAGGGAATTATATCCCGGGAGAAAAATCACGGGCGTATTTCAGCCTCATCTGTATACACGTACCAGGGATTTTGCAGACGGATTTGCCAGGAGTCTTTCGGAACTGGATGAGCTTATATTGCTGGATATTTACCCGGCAAGGGAATCGGCATTACCCGGGATCACATCAGAAATTATTTTCACAAAAGTGTTATCGGGGAAGAAAAAATTATGCAACAGGGAGAACCTGATGGAAGAGCTGGGAAAGAGGCGACCGGATGTTTTAGTGACTATGGGTGCCGGAGATATTGATCAATTTGTTGAGCCTATTATTAAGATGTTAGGTTAGACGGATGAAAAAGAGATTCACAATGTATGGATATTGTTTTATGATAAATAACGCTCAGATAAATGCAGGTATTCAATAATGAAAAGAATAAAACATATCGTGATGTGGCTTTTAATAGCAGGTTACCTGGCGGTGATCCTGGGTTTTGTTGGTAAGGAAGAAGAAAAACTGAGTTGTGCGGGGGTGAACATTATTATTCATGACAGCCTTGATAGGCAGTTTGTTGATGCGGGGATGATCACCGGGCTCATACGAAAAAACGGAACAGAATTAACCGGCAGGGCAATTGAAGATATTGATTTGCAGGAGATTGAAAACAGGATAATTTCTGTGAGAGCGGTCAGGACAGCCGAGGTTTATTTTACTGTCCGGGGTAAACTGGTTATCGAGGTTTACCAGAGAAATCCTGTCGTTCGAATCATCGACAGGTCAGGCCAGGGTTTTTACATTGATGAAGAGGGGTATATCATGCCGACATCCCGGAATTTTTGTTCACATGTACTGGTAGCAAACGGAAAGATCAATGAAGGTTGCAGAGTGGCAAAAAATATAGATGAGCAGGGGAAGGGGATGGATCTTCTCATGGATATTTTTAAAATGGCTAATTATATAAGGGATGATGAATTCTGGCAATCGCAGATCCTTCAGATATATATTAATGACAAGCAGGAATTTGAGTTGATACCACGGGTGGGAGCCCATATCATTGAGTTTGGACCGGCCGATGATATGGAGACAAAGTTTGATAAGCTCTGGGTCTTGTACGATGAGGGCTTTAGAAACAAAGGCTGGAACCAATATGACAGGATTAATCTTAAATACAGAAACCAGGTAGTATGTACTAAAAGATAATATTATGGCACAAAAAGAACAGATTATTGCAGCTATCGACATTGGCACCACCAAGATTGTGGCCATTGTTGGCAAAATGAATGATAATCAGAAGCTGGAAGTACTTGCGATGAGCAAGACCGCATCCAAGGGAGTCAAGCGGGGGGTAGTCCTGAACATAGAAGAGACTGTTGGTGCGATCCAGATGACTGTAGAGGAGGTACAGAACAAAACAGGACTGAACCTCTCGGAGGTTTTTGCCGGAATTGCCGGTCAGCACATCAGGAGTATCCGTAACAGGGGTTATACTAACAGAACTTCATATGATGATGAGATCACAGAGGAAGATATACAGAAACTCATAGATGATATGTATAATATTCCTATTGAGGCGGGAGAAGAGATCATTCATGTCCTTCCCCAGAGTTTTATTGTTGACAATGAGACAGGGGTAAAGAATCCTGCAGGTATGTCGGGCAAACGTCTTGAAGGGAATTTTCACATTGTGATCGGGCAAATATCATCGGCAAAGAATATTGAAAAGTGTATTAACAGGGTTGGTCTTGATGTGAAGGAAATGATTCTGGAGCCTCTTGCCTCTTCCATTGCCGTCCTCACTGATGATGAAAAGGAGGCAGGAGTGGCATTGGTGGATATCGGGGGAGGGACCACTGATATTGCGGTATATTATGATGATGTGATAAGACATACTGCTGTCATTCCTTTCGGCGGCAACGTGGTTACCGGGGATATCAAGGAAGGATGTTCAATACTCGGGCGCCAGGCCGAACAATTAAAGATTCAGTTTGGATCGGCACTGGGCGATCTGGCCCAGGAGGATAAGGTTGTTACGATCCCGGGAATCAGCGGGAGAGATCCGAAGGAGATCAGTTTTAAAAGCCTGGCATACATTATCCAATCGAGGATGGAAGAGATCCTTGACGCGGTGATGTATGAAATTGAAACATCAGGAGTGGCGGATAAATTGAGTGCAGGGATTGTATTAACCGGGGGAGGGGCATTGC
>CAZRHW010000406.1:3439-3694 GCA_964599785.1 uncultured Bacteroides sp.
CTGGCTCAACTGGTTAAGTTTAAAACCGGTTATGATGTGAGGGTAGGTTATCCGAGCGAGCATCTTGCCGCGGAGAGTATAGAGGAGGTTAACCAGCCCATGTATTCAACCAGTGTAGGATTGCTTTTAAAGGGTTATGAGCTGATGTACAAAATATTGGAAAGCGATAATAAAAAGGAAGATGATGTGGATTTTGATGAAATAAAGGAAGAGGACGCAAGGATAAAATCCAAGACGAACATTTTCTCGACGTTG
>CAZRHW010000407.1:0-3694 GCA_964599785.1 uncultured Bacteroides sp.
CGTCCCGAAGGAACGAAGCGACTGAGGGACCTCCACGGACCTGACAATATCGTCTGCTACGATCCAAATCAGTAATGGTTTTAAATGATGACGAGTTCCCTCCTCGTTCCACTCGTCGGGATGACTCGTTTCAATCACAACATAAAACTCATCCCTCAAACCCACACTCATTGCCTATTGCCCTGTGCCTTGAGCCCGTTGCCTGATGCCCGATGCCTGATGCCTGTTGCCATATTCCCATTGCGACCATTGCGACAAGAATTAATTGCCTTGAGCCCTACGCCCTATGCCCTGCGCCTTTTTACTTTTTCCTTTTTCCTTTTTACTTTTTACTTTTTCCTTGAACTTCTTCCCCTGCCACGTATCCCGGCTTTCGAGCAAATCTTCAAATCGCCTGAGTATTTCATAATTTCTCAAGCCCCATTTTGGGTTGATCAGATAATCGGGATGGGCTTCTCCCGCTATTCTTTCGATCACAAATGCCGGATTGAGGACTTCGACGATCCTGACTATCAGATCAAGATATTCGTCCGGCGAATACAATTTAATACTGTCCGGATCTTTTTCATATTCTTTTGCCATCAAGGTATTTCTGACTATCTGAAGTTGATGAAACTTAATGTTTTGAATAGGCAACCGGGATATTATTTTCATTCCTTCCAGAATATCTTCTTCAGTCTCTCCCGGGAGACCAATGATTAAATGTGCCCCCTGCCTGATTCCTTTTTTAGCGGTCATTTCGACAGCTTTCACTGAGTCCTCGAATGTATGTCCCCTGTTTACGCTGGCCAGTGTATTGTTATAACAGGATTCAATACCATATTCCACAATCAGATAATATTGTTCTGCCAGCTTACCCAGATAATCGAGTAATTCCTCTCCAACGCAATCAGGGCGTGTTCCTATGGCAAGGCCGATCACACCGGGATATCCAAGTGCTTTTTCATACAATGTCTTTAATTTATCAAGATGACCGTAGGTATTGGTGTATGCCTGGAAATAAGCCAGGAATTTATTTGTTCCCCTGTATCTTTTCCGGTGGAATTCCATCCCTTCCTGTATCTGCCGTTCAACACTCTTGCCAGGCTGACAATATGAGGGATTGAAAGCATTGTTATTACAAAAAGTACATCCTCCCCTGCCCTTTGAACCATCCCTGTTTGGACAGGTAAAGCCCGCATCGATGGTTAATTTTTGCACACGGCTTCCAAATACCTGCTGAAAATATTCAGGATAACTATTAAACCTCCTGGTATGTCCCCATGGATATTCTTTCATGTTCACGCTGAAACAGGCATGATTTGTTTTTGCCTGACATAACAGATATACCCCTGTACATCGTTATAGCCCATATCCCGTATCAGTTTCATATATTCAATTATTTGCTCCTGATGTTCCCGTAGCCTGGAAGATCCGAACTTATAATCAATAACGACAATATGCTGATCCATAATCATAACCCTGTCGGGACGTCTCACATGCCCATCACTCATCAGGATATCCCGTTCGTTCAACACTTCCCATTTCCCTGAAAACCAATCATCAACAGGTTGGAGATCCATAAAATCCATCATTTCCTGTCTTATAGGTTCCAATTCTGATCTGTCCAGTTTACCCTCTCTCATCAATTTGTCGAGGGCCCGGTCCAGTTCTTCCCGTGAATTCATATGTTGCAGGATCTCATGCATGAGCTTCCCGTAATTGATTTTTTCTTCAGCAGCAGGATCAAAAAAATCTTTGCCGTGCCAATGAATTCGCAATCCTGCCCTGGAACGAACATTCGAAACTGAATGATCAATATAGGTTGTTGCAGGAAATTTTTTCTCCATCATCAGGGATTGTTCCGGTTCACCCACCGACCATTTAAGAGAGGCACTGTTAAAATGTTGGTGCATATCACCACCTCCATGATCTTTGGCAAGTAGCAAACCAAGCAGGTTTGAGACATTCCTGAGACTTTCATCTTTCAGGGGTTCATATGGGGTCATGACAAAAAGACTGTCCCGGGCGCGGGTGAAAGCAACATAAAGCAGGTTGAGATGATCAACATGAATTCTGAATCTTTCCTGATCATATTCATCTCTGAATATCGTATTTTGCAATCCTGATGAATACCTTACCGGTATCATCGCAAGTTCGTTAAAAGGAGGCAATCCGGGATTACACCAGAGGATAGGCAGTATGGTATGATCAAGGCTCCAGTTGCAATATGGTACAATCAAAGCCCGGAATTGCAGCCCCTTGGCTTTATGTATGGTCATCACCCTGATGGCATTCTGTTCCTCGGAAGTACTTAATGACAACCCTGAGCCATAATCATCCCACCAACGCAGGAACGAGGTGATATCCGAAGCACCGGTCCTGATATAATCTACTACGATATCCTGAAATGCCTGTATATAAGGAAGCTCCTGGATCACTCTATGTAACCCGAATAAACAAATAATCCTTTCTGTAATTTCGATAAGAGAGAAATATCGAAGCTCATCTGAGATCGCATCAAATCCTTCCGGTAAATATCCTGAGAATTTTTCAGGATCATCAACAGATGCAGCCTGATACAAGTCATCTAAACTGATAGATTTGTCATTACTACCCAGATATCTTATATATTCATTCAGAATGACCGATTTATTGATGCGGTCCCCGGGATCAATCAGGAATTTCATAACACTCACAATCAATCTTACAGCTGACGATCCTGCGAGATATAGCAGCTCATTTGAAATTAAATCAAATGTATAATTTGTCTTTTCTGATTTTGTCTTATAGTCAAGGATATAATTTGTAATTCTCTTCCCTTCATCACCTTTTCTCACAAGTATTGCTATATCGCGTGGTTCATAACCCTTATCCTGAAGCATCATAATGGTATCAATAACTTTTTCTTCAGCCTTTTCCTGCCATGATTTGCTTTCATCATCCGGCAGAAAAGAAATTTCAACATATCCTCCCTGCCTTTCCTGATTGGAAGGCAGCTTCTGTTCTACATCCGAATAAGCTTTTTTAAACCTGTCCTTCAGTTTCTCATTGCCATCTATATTTCCTCCGGGATGTTCAAACTTACGGGCAATTATTTCTCTTGCCGACTGAAAGAGCCAGTTGTTAAACCGGATAATATTCGTTCTGCTTCTTCGGTTTTCATCGAGGTTCCTGATTTTCAGAACCTCTGCGCTAAAATCATTTTCAATCCCTTCTGAAAGTATCTCCCAGTCACTATTCCTCCACCTGTAAATGGATTGCTTAACATCTCCCACAACAAGATTTGTCAGGTTGCCAGCAAGGCTGTTTTCCAGGAGGGGCTTAAAATTCTGCCATTGCATCCTGCTCGTATCCTGGAATTCATCGATCATGTAATGGCTGAAGTAGTTGCCAATTTTTTCATATATAAATGGGGCTTCATTATCGCCAATGATCTCCTTCAGAAAATATGAAGCCTCGGAAAGCAGGAAAAGATTTCTTTCATTCAGATATTCGGTCACCCTTCCGGAAATATCGGTCAGGATCCCAAGTGTATAAATAAACTGCCGGGTATAACTGATAGAGTTATAAACCAGGGAATTTTGGTCCCAGAATAGAATAATCTCTTTAAGGTAAGTATTTAATCCTGATTCATATGCCTGAATAATTATTGTTTTTAATTGAGAAGATTGTGTATACCATGCCTCAGGATTATCACAACATTTTCTGACAG
>CAZRHW010000408.1:0-2950 GCA_964599785.1 uncultured Bacteroides sp.
CCGGCTTGAATTCTTTTATGATTCTTCCTGATATCATAAGGCTCCTGCATAATTTAAATACGACAATGATGTTCCTGAACGTCAGCTTCCTCTTAAATCCTTCAACAGGTAATCCGATGATCCTGTACCCCGCCTCCGGTACTTTCTCCATTTCAAGCCGGCCTTCAGCACCAATAAACAATATTTCTATTTCCGGCATTTTTTCTTTTAATGCATCTGCTATGGCAATCGCCGGGAAAACATGTCCGCCTGTCCCCCCTCCACTGATGATGACTTTTCTATTCCTGTACCGGCTCAACATTCTCCTCCTGTTCTTTTAATCCCCTGCTTACACTCAGGATCATGCCCAGGGATATGCAGGTAAACATCATCGATGTACCGCCCATACTGATAAGGGGCAATGGCTGGCCGGTTACCGGGAACAAACTGACCGCAACAGCCATGTGAACCATGGCCTGAAGCACAAGCCCCAGGGTCAGCCCGACAGCTAAAAAGGCAGGAAAAGCTCTGCTGCTCTTCCTTAACATCACCCCGGCCCTGTATAAAAGGATCAGATACATCAAAAGTATGGGTATGGCACCCAGCAATAATCCGTATTCCTCGATGATCACAGCATAAATGAAATCAGAATAAGGATGAGGAATGAAATTACGCTGGGTACTGTTACCCGGGAACTTACCAAATAATCCGCCACTGGCAATAGCAATTTTTGCCTGCTCAACCTGGTAGTTTTCAGTGTCCTTATCAAAATAGCTCTCAATCCTGTTCTTCCAGGTACCAACCCTTCCTTCTTTCTCCGTTAAGATGACAATCCCCACGTAACTGCTGATGAGGAAGATGCCCGCAAAAAACAGGACCAGAAGATAACGGGTCCGGATCCTGCCTGTAAACATCAGCACCACGCATGTCATGAACAGGATCAGGGCTGTCGACAGGTCTTCAGGCATGATTAAGACACAAACAATACCTACAGGGAAAATAACCGGAAGAAACGCCCTGTAAAAATCATGAATGTTTTCCTGCTCCTGCGATAATACCCTGGCTACATACATAACCAGCGCCAGCTTGGCAAAATCGGATGTCTGAAAGGTCATGCCGATAAGTGGTATTTCAAGCCACCTGGACGCTTTGTTGATATTTTCCCCGAAAAATAAAGTGATAACCAGCAACGGGATAGCTATGATCAACATAAGCTGGGAGAGCCGGGAAAAATAACGGTATGGTACCAGATGAATAATGTATATCAATATTAACCCGGCAACAAGGAACAACGCATGCTTCATAATAAAATACGTCGGGCTGATCCCGGGATTCCGGAAGACAAGGATCCCGGAAGTGCTGTATACTGCCAGCAGGGAATAAAGTGATAGCACGAACACCACTGCCCATATGATCCTGTCACCTCCCAGATATTTTCTTATTCCTCTCATGATCGTTATTAAAGTTCTCTTACCGCTTCCTTAAACTGCCATCCCCTGTCTTCATAGTTTTCAAAAAGATCGAAACTTGCACATGCCGGTGATAACAATACCGTTTCACCATTGGCTGCAAGAAAATAGGCGGTTCTGACAGCCTCCTTCATATTATCCATGTCTTCAATAGCCTCTATGACACCGTCAAAAGCTTCATGAAGTTTCCCGTTATCCTTACCCAGACAAATAAGCGCTTTGACTTTCTCCTTTATCAGATCCATCAGCTGATTATAATCGTTCCCTTTGTCTATCCCTCCTGCAATCCATACCACCCTCGTCTGGATGCTCTCCAGAGCATACCAGGTCGAATTAACATTTGTTGCCTTCGAATCATTGATAAACTGTATCCCATGAACTTTCAACACATTTTCCAGCCTGTGCTCAACACCCTGGAAATCCATCAGGCTTTCCCTGATAAGATCTTTCCTTATCTTTAATACATTCCCTGCAATCCCTGCAGCCATACTGTTATATTGATTATGCTTCCCTTTCAGGATGAGATCGGATACAGACATGGCAAAATTCACATTGTCGAACTCAACCCTTAGCCTGTCTTCATCATCAATAAAAGCTACTTCCTTATCCTTTTTGCGGTGTGCAAACGGAAGCTGCCTGGCTTTCAAAACAATCTTCTCAAGCTCTTTAATCGTGATCTCATCATCCGAACAGAATATGAAGAATTCATCTTCTGAAAGATTATGTGTGATCCGGAACTTCGAATCGACATATTCCTGAAGATTATAATCGTAACGGTCGAGATGATCAGGTGTAATATTTAACAGGATGGCAATATCTGCCTTGAATTCATAAAGGCCGTCCAACTGGAAACTGCTCAACTCAAGAACATAATAATCATAATTATCCTCCGCTACCTGGAGTGCAAAACTTCTTCCTATGTTACCGGCTATGCCCACATTCAATCCGGCCTTTCGCATCATATGATGGATCAAAGATGTGGTCGTCGTCTTTCCATTACTGCCCGTAATACAAATCTTTTTGGCATCGGTGAACCGGGCAGCAAACTCTATTTCCGATATGATCCTTATGCCTTTTTTCCTGATTGCCTGTATCACCGGACTGCGTTCCGGAATACCCGGGCTTTTAATCACCTCGTCGGCATCAAGTATAAACCTTTCGGTGTGCTTTTCTTCTTCCCATGCAATCTCATAATCAAAAAGCATTTCTTTAAATTTGGACTTGATGATGCCATTATCTGACACAAAAACATCATAGCCCTGCCGTTTGGCCAGGATTGCCGCTCCTGTACCACTTTCACCTGCTCCCAGAATAACAAATCGCTTATCCATTGGCGGTTTGTTATTTATTAACACGTTGTGCGAATGAAAGAGCTAAGTAATTGTATTTTAAATTTTCTTGCAGAGCCGCGCCGCGGCGCGGCTCTGCAAATTCCTCATTATCAATATCGCCGGTTTAATCGCACAACGCGTTATTTATTATCTTATTTTTAATGTAACTAT
>CAZRHW010000408.1:2960-3693 GCA_964599785.1 uncultured Bacteroides sp.
ATAACGATTCTTTTGTCCATTAGCTGCTTGTTATATTATATTATATTATATTTTATCTTATTTTCAATGTTGCAATTGTTACTACAGCGAGCATGATTCCCACTATCCAGAATCTCGTAACAATTTTTGGCTCGGGATATCCAAGCACCTGGTAATGATGATGCAACGGGGCCATCCTGAAAACCCTCCTCCCTTCACCATGCCTTCTTTTTGTATACTTGAACCAGCCTACCTGGATGATAACCGATAGGCTCTCAACCACGAATATCCCGCACAGGATAGGGATCAATAACTCCTTCCTGATGAGAATAGCAAATACGGCAATGATTCCTCCAAGTGAAAGGCTCCCTGTATCACCCATAAAAACCTGTGCCGGGAAGGAATTATACCATAAAAATCCGACTGTGCCACCAATGAAGGCACTCATAAAGATCACAAGCTCACCTGTATAAGGGATATACATGATATTCAGATAATCGGCATATACAATATTACCCGACAGATAAGCAAGGATCCCCAGGGTGGTGCCCATAATGGCGGAAGTCCCTGTCGCCAGTCCGTCAAGCCCGTCTGTCATATTTGCACCATTCGACACAAATGTGACAATCAGTATGACTGCAAGGACCATGATGATCCACGACCATCTGTGAGCCGACTCTCCCAGAAATCCTATGATATCAGCATAATCTAACTCGTTGTTCTTAAAAAAAGGAATGGTGGTCCTGGTAGATTT
>CAZRHW010000409.1:0-3687 GCA_964599785.1 uncultured Bacteroides sp.
GGATAAAATAATATCTTGAATAAATGGAAAATCTCATCATCAAGGGTGCCAGAGAAGAGTATGATTTGCCATCAGTCAATTTCGATGCGGAAACGGGGGAATGTGAGATCAGCGGGGAATCATATCTGGAAAAAGCTGCTGAATTTTACGACCGCTTGCTTCAATGGCTTGATCAGTTTATGATTGAAGTAGCAAAGCCCATTACATTCAATTTCAAACTTACCTATTTCAATACCAGCTCTTCCAAACGCATACTGTATATCATGATAAAACTCAGGGAATATATGGATAAAGGCGGGAAGGTCACGGCTAACTGGTATTATCACCCGGATGACATTGAAATTGAAGAGGATGTTGAAGATCTGATGTCTATTGCAAAACTCGAGGTAAACATGATTCCTGATCCCGAAATAAGATTTGATCCTTTTAATAAATGAAAAGTAGCAATGCACTTGAATGATAGAACAACTTAAGTAGAGCAGCGCCGAAGCGCTGCTCTGCTTAAATTTAAAACTCAATATCTTCGGACTAATACCACAACGTGATTATGATCATTCAGATATTCACAATGATTCACTCTAACTTATTTTTTAAGTTCTCAATAATTCCGGCACTTACCCAATAAATATCCGAATTGCCATTCTGTGAACGATTATGAAGCTCAAGCAGGCCCTGGTAATCTGAAACTTCCGTGAGCGGTCCTTTTGTCCGGTTTGACATAAAAAAGAAATATCTTCCATCCGGTGAAACATATGGCGACCATTCACCCTGTGCCTGAGAATTGACTGCAGGTCCCATATTCACAGGTTCACTCCAGTTGTCATTTTCATCCCTGAAACTTATATAATAATCCACACCACCATACGAATCATTCATCCCTGTTGCAGGTACGATGATATAGCTTTCATCTCTTGCAACAAAGGCATTAAAACGGCTTGCTCCACAGTTTACCTGTCGCGGCAGAAGTTCCGGTTCCTGGTACCTGCCATCTTTTAATCGTGAACGATAGATCTTGTTTTCTCTTGCACCTGATTCTGCCCTTGTAAAGTAAAGTGTGCCATCTTTCGTAAGGGATGGAAAATATTCCGAGTGTTCGGTATTAACAGGAGGACCGAGGTTAACGGGATCACTCCATGTATCACCCTTTCTTTCAACGAACCAAATATCCTGATCACCAGCCGGTTCATCACCGTCAGGTCTTAATGAAAGGAAAAATAGTTTGTTGCCGTCGGAAGATAGTGCAGGTTCAAAATTCAGATTATCCAGTCCTTTGCAGAAAGGCAGGATCTCCGGTTTGGTCCATACACCGTTGATCCTTTTCGAACAGAGGATGGAAGTGTAGGTGTATGATCCGATAGAAACACAATAATCACACTCATTCCCGTCAGGTGAAATAGCCACATCACGGGTATACATGCCTGTTCCGATAATGCCGGGTGCAAAAAGCAGGGGTATCGTATCGGGTAACTCCTGCCCGAGATAATCACCCTTCAAAACAGGAAAATCTTCATTATTTTTTTGATTTGAAGATTGAGAACATGCTTGAAACATGATCAAAGTGATCAGTAAGATCTGAAAATTTCTCATGCTTTCTTTTTTAGTTAATTGCTTATTCATAACGAAGTGCTTCAGCCGGATTTGTAAGAGCGGCACGGACTGCCTGGAAACTAACCGTCAGGTTCGCGATAACAAGAGATGCCAGACAGGCCAGGACAAAGATCCACCAGCTCAGCTCTGTATGAAATGCAAATTCCTGCAAAAACCTTTTCATGACGAAGTATGCAGCAGGTACGGCGATGATACAGGAAAAGAAAACAAGAAATGTGAATTCTCTGGAAAGCAGTCCAATGATTGTTGATACGTTGGCACCGACTACTTTCCGGATACCTATTTCCTGTGTTCTTCTTTCGGCTGTGAAAGAGGCTAATCCGAATAAACCCAGACATGCAACAATGATTCCTAGAATTGTAAAATAATTAATGATATCCCCCATTCTTTCTTCCGTCCTGTACATCTGATCATAATCCTCGTCTAAAAAGCGGTAATCGAATGGATATATGGGTAAAATATTATGCCAGGTTTTTTCCAGGTCCTTCATTGTTTTTGTAATATCTCCTGGTCCCAGTTTTACAACCAGGGAAGACAGTTCTTCTCCTTTTCTGCAGTGAATGGCAAGTGGTTCAATTTTATTCCTGGCCGACTGATAATTAAAGTCTTTCATAACACCCACGATGATCCCTTTCCTGTTTGCAAAATCAAACCTCCGTCCAACAGGATCATCGGTTCCCATAATCCTGACAACCTCTTCATTGACGAGGAATGCCGCTGTTGAATCAGTTATCCGGTCCGATGGATAATCCCTCGAAAAGCTTCTGCCGGCAACCATTTCAATTCCCATTGTCTCAATATAATCGTAATCAACAGCACTGTATCCTATCAACACACTCATCTCGGGATCTTTCCCATCCCAGTCGGCACCACCTGAATTACTTCCGATTTGAGTGGGGGAATGCATGGTTGCTGATACACCGATTACATGAGGATTTTTACCGAGTTCTTCTCTAAGGGTTTCATAGTTTTCAGTTATTTCACCACGCATCCATATATAAAAAACATGTTCTTTATCAAATCCGAGGTCCATGTTCCTCATGTAAATTAACTGCTTATAAATTACGATTGTGCCGATAATAAGAAAGATAGAAAGCGTAAACTGAAAAACAACCAGTACTTTCCGAAGGATGCCACTTCCTGCGCTGGACACAGGATCACCTTTTAATACATTCACTGTTTTGAAAGAAGACAGGAATAATGAGGGATAAAATCCTGCTATAAAGGCCGTTAATATGGTTAACAGTACCATACCAGCAATAAACCTTGCATGAAGCAAATCTTCAAAAGTGAGGTCTTTACTTGCAACCTTATTAAACAGGGGTAATATTAATCCCGCTATTATCAGCGCTATTATCACAGATATGAGGGTGAGTAAAAATGATTCGCCAAGAAACTGAAAAACCAGGTTTTTCTTTTTTCCTCCCACTGCTTTTCTCATCCCTATTTCTCTGGCTCTTGTAGAAGATTTTGCTGTAGACAGGTTCATGAAGTTAATACAGGCAATAATGAGAACGAATGCTGCGATAATTGAAAAAATATAAACAAAAATCACGGCAGTCGGAGGATGCCCGTATCCAAAGTGCTGGTATAGGTGGACGCCTGTAAAAGGAAAAACGGCGAAATCTGTTGTTGTTTCAACATTGCTGCGTACAACATGTGTAAGTTTGCTGTTTACCGAATCCAATAACGCATTTTCACTGAGCAGGACATATGTTCTTATGGAATTACTGCCCCAGTGATCGCTGTATTGCCCTTTTTCCTTTAAAAAATCAAAAGGGATCAGTAAATCAAACTGCAGCGTACTGTTGCCAGGGGGATCTTCGATGATGCCGGCAACTGTAAATTCATACTGGTTATTGACATTCAGGGATTTACCTATCGGATCTTCATTCCCGAAATATTTTTCGGCAGTTTCTTTTGTCAGAACAGTTGTAAATGGTTCCCTGAGTAATTGGTCAGGATTTCCTTTGATGAGCGGGAAAGAAAACATAGAAAAGAAAGTTGAATCAACCGCTATACAATTATCTTCATAAAATGCTTTTTCTCCATAGTTAAAAAGCATTCCATAGGACATTT
>CAZRHW010000410.1:0-3684 GCA_964599785.1 uncultured Bacteroides sp.
GTGACAACTTCCAGGTCTTATCGAAATTACCGGGCACAAAAGATCCGGAATATAGTTTTTATTGCCATAGCCGGGTGCGGGGTAATCGCCATTCTTTTATTCGCATTCAGGAACAATACAGCAATAAAGGAAATCGATAAAGATCCCGGGGAGACTTACGGATATATCTATCATGTAACAAAAAGTGAAAGGATCAACCAGACTGTGACAGGATCAAAAGTTTCTGTCACATATAACCATCTGATAAAATACATTGTAGACGGCCATGAATATCAGTTAACCAAATCCACCGGTTATGTGATTCAAAAAGACACTGTGATAATCAGGTATCTCATTGGAGAACCGGAGAAGGCATATGTCTTTGGGGAATAGCTGGGAGCTGGGAGCCCGTACCGAACGGTACGTTCCTGCCCGTCCGACCGGGTCATCCGGGCGGGAACGAATTCATTCGGGCAGGAATGACTCGGTCAGGCGGGCGGGCGGGGGAGCTGAGGGGACTGACAGGGGAACCTGGCCATGAAGGGGCCGAACTTTGAATAATCCGGTACAACCTTCCGGTGAATACGGATCATCAAATCAGCCCTGGAAAAGTTGAATAAAAAAACAGGTAATATATATGTGTTTACTTAAATCTTTCTTTTTCCCCCATAATTTCTCTAACTTTATGTGTAATATCTAACTTTTTTATTCTCATGTACCGGTTCAGGTTCAGTATAATGCTTATCCTCATCCTGGCATTTTCCTGTGAAAGGATAGACAGGACTACGGATGATGTATCGGGCTTCTTCAGGCCCCCTCCCATCGAACCTGTTACGCGTATCATAAAGATTTCCTCTGTGGTTGGATATTGCTCTGCAGTTGCTATGGCTGCTGAACAGGGCTATTCCATACCAGGTGCCACTGTCATCGAAACAAATGGACATACCCTTGTTTATCTGCACCCCAATCATGAATTTCCATTTCCATATATTACCCCTGAAGGTGATATCATTATTGTATGCCTCAAAGTAGATGAGGATCTTGCCATAATGAGTTTGTTATTTACCGAAATCAACGAGATAGAGGAAGGATTTCATCTATTTAATGTGGAAACCTTCCCGGTCATTTATGAAGAAGACAGGATTACAGCAGTTTATGCAGGAAATGATGTGAATGTAAGTGATGATGTGTCCCTGGAAATCTCTATGGATCCGGGATGGATCGACATTGAAATAGCCCGCCTTGATATCCAAAGACCAAAAACTGAAGAAGTGGCCATTGACCAGAATGCATGGATTGTGGATGTATATCATAAAGGGACACCCGGAAATCTCATGGATGATGATTATTCATTGACAGGAGGTCAGCAAAAAGTTGAAGTGGGAAATTATACATTTCATTCCTCTACATCCGTTATGCAAATGGCCATGATAGAGGCAATCCTTACAACAGCATGCACTCAAAATCCATCCTCCGGATTTGCTGTCCTGCGGGAAATAGATGTGAAAACTTCATCTGATAACCGATTAAAGGACCTGGTGATTGGGACAGTGTTTTTCACATTTCACCAGGAATGTGACGGATTGGTCAAAATCCCTCTCGCAACAGGAAATTTTGTAACATCTATCGGGAAGGAATATGATTTAAAACTACATGATTGATCCCAGGCTGTCTTAAGAGGCCTTTGTGATCCTTTGTGAAAACCTTTGTGTAACTTTGTGGTTAATATAAATTGTTGAACCACCCGCCCGAACGTACCGTTCGGTACGGGCGGGCAAAGGATCACAAACCTGCCTGCCGGCAGGCAGGGTACAACACAAAGGTACACAAAGGATTAATAAAGATAATATTCAACTTTTAAGACAGACTCTGATATTTTATTATGAGAGTTTTAATCGCAGGATTATTTAAACTGCTTTTCAGGTTCCGTTTCTTCCGGAAAAGATACTACGGTATTGTCTTCCACATCTTCCAGCCTTTAAACCTGTTCAGGGGTGTTACCCGGGTCACCGGGTATGACCGGGATCTGAGAATGAAACTTGATCTTGACGAATGGATCCAGCAACATATATATTTTCTGGGTTATTTTGATCATTATGGAATCCTGTTCCTGAAGAAAAACCTGAAAGAGGGTGATGTATTTATTGATGCCGGTGCCAATGTGGGATCATACACCCTGGTAGCAGCAAAAATGGTTGGTAAAACAGGTAAAGTATTTTCTTTTGAACCGGCGGAAAATATTTTTAACCGGCTTAAAGAAAATATTGAATTGAACGGTCATGAAAACATTATTGCAGAACAAAAGGCACTGTTTGATAAAAACTCAGAACTGGAATTTTATCCTGCCGCCAAATCAAACCTTGGTATGTCGAGCATTTATCACCATGATGCCGAAAATGGCCGGGTGGAAAAAGTTGAAGCAGTAAGCCTGGATGATTATTTTGAAAACCACGGCACAGAACGTTTGGATCTTGTGAAAATCGATATTGAAGGTGCGGAACTGTATGCCCTGAAAGGCATGCAGAAATCCATCGGAAAATACAAACCAAAAATTCTTGTTGAACTTAAAGAAGAAACCCTTGACCGTCCGGGACAGTCAGTAAATGATATCATCGATTTTCTCAATGAAGCCGGATACCAAAAATTCATCATCGATGAACAGGGAAATATTTCAAATGATTTTCAGAAAAAACCAGAAGATTATCATAATTACCTTTTTATCCATAACTTTAAGTAAACAATATTAAAATCAGGAAAAATGATCGATGAATTTATTATTAAAGGAACCGAAGATATTCCCGGCATCCATTTTAATGCCCAAACCGGAATATTGGAGATCACCGGCAGTGAATAAAGAAATTAATTCCACATCTCACAATAACCTGAAATTAATATTAGTTTTATACCTGTAATCCTGAACTTTCAATTCATGTCAGTTTCAACGGGCAGTTATATCATCAGTGTTTCAAAACTAACGAAAATTTATACGAAAGGCCCTGTTATAATCCCGGCAATTCAGGATGTTTCTTTCGATCTGAAAGGCGGAGGATTTTATAGTATTGTCGGCAAATCCGGATCCGGAAAATCAACACTGCTAAATCTTATCGGAGGACTTGACCGTCCGACAAGCGGCCGGATCATTTTTAATGACAGGGACCTGGCAGAAATGAACCGGTATGAGCTGGCATTACACCGTCGCTTCTCGGTTGGCATGATATTCCAGTCTTTCAATCTCATACAAACGCTTTCAGCACTGGATAACGTTATTCTGCCTCTCATTTTTTCAGGCACTGATAAAAAGAAAAGAAAATCCAGGGGAAAAGTGATCCTTGAGCAGGTAGGACTTGAACACCGGAGTAATCATTACCCCGGAGAACTTTCCGGTGGCGAAGCCCAGCGGGTTGCCATAGCCCGGGCACTGATTAACGACCCGGGCGCTATCCTGGCTGATGAACCAACCGGTAACCTGGATAGCCAGACATCAGAAGAAATCATCAACCTGCTTGTTGATCTGAACAAAAATAAAGGCCTGACAATCATTATGGTAACACACGAACAGGAAACTGCCCGTCGGATTTCTGATAGAGTTATTATATTGAAAGATGGCATGATCATGGAATAGGATCTTTTTGTATGTAGGCATGGAGCTGGGAGCTGGGAGCTGGGAGCAGAAAGCAGGGAGCAGGCAGCAGGGAGCAGGGAGCA
>CAZRHW010000411.1:0-3683 GCA_964599785.1 uncultured Bacteroides sp.
ACTCTGTGGTTAATCACACCCAAATCTCTCATCCCAAACTCAACTGAAAACTTTTAACTGAAATCTGTTTTTTACCCAACATTCCGGTATTCCAATTTCCCATTGAGGACAACTTATTTTTTGAACTTTTAATTAAACCATAGAATAATGAAACTACTCGAAGGAAAAACAGCCCTGGTAACTGGTGGCAACAGGGGCATTGGCCGTGCCATTTCGCTCAGACTTGGCCGGGAGGGTGCGAATGTTGCATTTACCGACCTGGCATATGATGATAATTCAAAATCTCTGGAAGACGAATTGAAGAAATATGGCGTGAAAGGCAGGATGTATGTATCCGATGCAAGTAAACTTAACCAGACTGAGGAGGTAGTGAAAAAAGTCCTTGAAGAATTCGGTACGATAGATATACTGGTTAACAACGCCGGCATTACGAAGGATACCCTCCTGATGCGGATGACTGAAGAACAGTGGGATGCAGTGATCAATATAAACCTGAAATCGGTATTTAACTTTACAAAAGTTGTCCAGATGCAAATGCTGAAACAGAAATCGGGTTCTATCATTAATATTAGTTCGATTGTTGGCGTTGCAGGAAATGCCGGACAGGGAAATTATGCGGCATCCAAAGCCGGTATTATCGGATTTACCAAATCCATAGCCAAAGAAGTCGGATCACGTAATATACGCTGCAATGCTGTTGCACCAGGATTTATCATCACGGAAATGACAGACAAGCTTCCTGAAGAAGTGAAGGAGGGCTGGATAAAAAATATACCCCTCCGCAGGGGAGGCACACCGGAAGATGTTGCGAATGTTGTCTTATTCCTTGCTTCTGATCTTTCTTCGTACGTTAGCGGCCAGGTTATTAACGTTTGTGGTGCCATGCAGACATAATTTAAGAAGGCTAAGGCTAAGCCTGTTAAGATTATTTTTTAATCCCCTGACGGAATATCTTTTTTATTATTTTTGTTGCTTCTTTTTATCGCGCTATTTACCGGTTTATCATGGATCATGTTTAACTGGACAAAGAGGAATTATATATATCCCCCTAAGATATTGGCACTGTATTTACTGATGCCGGCAGTGCTTATTTCCTGCATACCTGTATCTGAAATCACCATTGAGATTCTTGAACCTGCTGAAATTACGATCCCGTCTTATATCCAGACAGTTTCATTTGCAAACAGAAGTTATATTCCCTGGCTTGCAATGAATCCTTCAGATACTGCCAGAAGACCTGTGGCGGATTTGTTTGTCATTGATACGATTGTCAGTAATAAACTTTTCCTGGGTCTTGTTGATGCATTGAATGCTTCTCCTTTATTTGATCTTGATGAACAACTGGTATATCAGCTTCGCCGGTCTGATGGTGTGAGATTTCCGGAAGCACTTTCATCTGAACAGGCCGGCATGATTTGCGATACAAGCTTAACCGACTGCCTTATTTCCCTGGAAGGATATGTAATTAATGATACGCTCAGCCATCATATTCAGTTTTATGATGACATGCATCAGGTTATCTTTATGATTACAGGGAAAATTCAATGGGTTATTTATGACGGCATAAGTGGAACTGTTTTAGACGATTTTACCATCTCAGATACTATTAACTGGATGACAACGGGAAATACCCTGTATGATTGCATGGGTGAGCTGCCTGAAGCTGTGGATGCATACCGGGAGTATGGTTATCAGGTCGGTTATAAATATGGACAACGGTTATCTCCGGAATGGTCCGAAGCCAGGAGATTTTTTTACCGGACAGGAAGCCTGGAGATGATGAAAGCAGCAAAACTGACTGATAAAGGTAAGTGGAATGAAGCATTGAAGCTTTGGAGATCCGTTTCAGGATCCGACAAAGATATCATAGCTGCCAAAGCTTCTTTTAATATTGCCCTTTATTATGAAATGGAAGACCGTCTTGTACCTGCCATTGATTGGGCAACAAAATCCTATAACCAGCATGAGGAAAAGTATACCAAACAATATATTGAAATTCTGGAAAAAAGAAAGCTGGACAAACTGAAGTTGGAACAACAGGTGCCGGCGGAATAAATCCCTTACGCTGCTTCAATTGCAGCAGAAATATTGGGAGAGCAGGAAGCAGTGAAAGGGAGTTATAGGGAAGGAGGGAAAGAGCGAAAGAGGGACAGAGGGACAAAGGGACAAGGATGGAGGGATAGAAGGACGGCGATACAGTAAGGAGTAGGGAAAAGGGAGCAAGGAGCATAAGAACAAAAAAGACCTTACAGGTTGACTTGCCCTGTAAAATTTCGCGGAGCGAATGCCCAAAGGGCAATTTCACAGGGCGAGATCCTGTCAGGTCGGATATTCTGAGGGGTTGAATAATAAATATTTATTAACAAAAAGTGTTAACCAAAATCAGGACGACACAAAGAGGGAAAGAGGGACACTGACATAAGTATACACGATGAAATAGTAATTTTAGTCCCGCGATTTTAATCGTGGAGATTTTGGTACGATGTTTAATTTATCATGCATATGAAACCTGAAGTTCTGTTTTACATCATCATTGGTATTATCATTTTCAGTTATGTTCTGGGACGCATCCTGGAATATCTGAATGCCACACGTTACGATCAAAAGCTGCCCGGGGAAGTCAGTGATGTATATGACGAGGAGCAGTACAAAAAGTCCCAGAACTATAAGAAAGTCAATTACAAGTTCTCAATTATTACCGGCACATTCAGCCTGTTGTTAATCCTGGGGATGTTTTTCCTGGAAGGCTTTGCTTTTGTTGACAGGCTTGCCCGCACCCTGACTTCCAATCCCATATTGCTGGCTCTTCTTTTTATCGGGATACTGATGTTTGCATCGGATGTGATCAACACTCCTTTCAGTCTTTATGATACATTTATCATCGAGGAGAAATTTGGTTTCAACAAAACAACGCCCCGGACATTTATCCTTGATAAAATTAAAGGCTGGCTCCTTGGGGCTGTTTTAGGGGGTGGGATACTGGCTGCTGTAGTTTGGTTCTATCAGCTTACGACTGATTATTTCTGGATCATAGCCTGGATATTTATCAGCCTGTTTTCGGTTTTCATGTCCATGTTTTATTCTTCACTGATTGTCCCGATTTTCAATAAACAGACACTGCTTGAAGAGGGAGAGTTGCGTACGAAGATCATGAATTTAAGCGAAAAAGTGGGATTTAAAATCAGAAATATATATGTTATCGACGGTTCAAAAAGATCGACAAAAGCCAATGCTTACTTCAGCGGACTGGGAGCAAAGAAAAGGATTGTACTTTTTGACACCCTTATCAATGAACTGACGCATGATGAGATACTTGCTGTTCTTGCCCATGAGATCGGTCATTATAAAAAGAAGCATACCCTCACCGGCGTGATACTTTCTGTCGTGCAATCCGGGATCATTCTTTATATTTTTTCACTTTTTGTAGGTAATCCGATTCTTTCAGAGACCCTGGGTGTCCCGGAGACCAGTTTTCATATTGCCCTGATCACCTTTGGATTTCTTTACAGTCCCATTTCATTACTGCTGGGACTTGGCATGAATGTCATATCCAGGAAACATGAATACCAGGCAGACCGGTTTGCAGGGGCGAAGTACAAACCGGAAGCTTTAATTGGTGCCCTTAAAAGATTATCGGGTAAAAACCTGAGCAACCTCACACCTCATCCGGTTTATGTGTGGTT
>CAZRHW010000412.1:0-3677 GCA_964599785.1 uncultured Bacteroides sp.
TTGTTGCCGGCCTCCCACATGCTATCCACAAGCCGGGCCGGCGAACCCTCATCTGTTGAATCAATGTTGAGCCATATTTTCATTGCCTTTTGTCTTTGCGACTTGATTATTCAGGTTTTCAATGATGAGGGTTTCACATTAAAATATTTAAGTTAAACAACAGGTTATCAGTATATTGATTTTTAATTTCTCTCAGCTATAACATTGGTTTACGACCTGATGCTTCACAGGATTCTCTGACAGCTTCGGCAAGGCTGAATCCGGTTTCATACTCCTTGTCTTTACTTGCGATCTCTTCATACAGGTGCCTGAAATTCTGAATGCTCGTAATGACCGGGTTGGCGGCTGTCTGGCCCAATCCGCAGCGGTTGAACTTACAGAGCTTGCTCCATTCATGAAGATCTTCAATATCCTGCATCACACCGTTTCCATTAAGCATCTTAAGGAGTTTATTCTTTAAGATAAAGGGTAAATTGCGACATATTGAACATGATCCACAGGATTCTTCAATGAAAAATTCCATAAAATTCAGGACAACATCTTCCAGTAAATTTCTGGATTTGTTGAATATAATGAAAGAACCACCGGTAGCCAGATCTTCATAACCAAGTTTTCTTCTGAATTCATTCGGACCGATCAGTACGCCTGAGGGACCTCCCACCTGGATAGCCTGAACATCTGTGGCTCCAACCATTTGTATAATATCATAAATGCTGTAACCCCATTCGATCTCATAGATACCCGGGAACCTGCAATCACCGGAGATGCTCAGAAGTTTTGTTCCGCTGGATTCTTTCGTTCCGAAAGATGTATACCACTCACTGCCATACTTGATGATCTTCACAACAGAACACAGGGTTTCAACATTATTGATGACGGTTGGCTGTTCAAGGTATCCTTTGTCGACCGGGAATGGGGGACGATCTCTTGGTTCCCCTCTTTTGCCTTCAGCAGATTCAAGCAATGCAGATTCTTCGCCGCAGACATATGCGCCGGCACCGAACTGGATACGTATGTCAAAATCAAATCCCTTCAAACCTCCGATATCCTTACCAATGATCTTTTCAGCCCTGAGTTCTTCAAGGATTTCTTCCAGATATTTTTGAAGGTACTTATATTCATAACGGATGTATATAATACCTTCTGTGGCCCCGGTTGAATAAGCTGCAAGAGCCATACCCTCGAATACCAGCTTTGGCATTTCTGTGAGGATTACCCTGTCCTTAAAGGTTCCCGGTTCTCCTTCATCAGCATTGCAAATCACATATTTCTGATCTCCCTGGGATTTGGAACAAAATTCCCATTTCAGGCCGGTCGGAAAACCTGCACCACCCCGTCCCCTAAGATTAGCATGCTTAATTTCATCAATTACTTCGCCGGGATTCATTTTCACTGCTTTTCCTATAGCTTCGCCCGGAGAATAAGGATCCCAGATGACTGGCCCTTTTCTCTTGATATGATTGCCTACAACGGACATGACCAGTTCCGAACTGTTGTTTCCATCACCAAAATTTGCCAGATACATTTGTTCAACAGGCTTCCCTGCTTTCATATCCCGGATAATTTCTTTCACCCGGAATGGTGTAATGTTGACGAAAATTTTACCGTTGATAATGGCGGCAGGTTCCTGGTCGCTCATTCCGATACAGGAAGTGTCGAATAGTCCGATGAGACCATCGGATGATACATTGTTGATTTTAATTCCGGCTTCTTCTTCGAAAGTCTTTTTAACCTGTTCACGCCCCATCATGTTTGCTACTACACTGTTATTCAGGTAAATCGTATACTTGCCTACTGGCATCTGGGGATAAAAATGATAAAAACTCAGCATTTCCTCCAGGCTGGCCTTGGATATCCCGATTGCATTTGCCAGGCTTTGATTCAGTTCATGCGGAATATAACCTTTCTCGTCTTTAATATCAAGAAGGATATCCATAAGACGTGCCGGATTTGCATCGTATCTGTCAATAATCTGTTGGATGGATTTTTCCATGGGAAAAATTATTTATTTTGTTTAACGCGTTGAGCAATTGAAAGAACGAAGCAATTAAATCATAGTTTTTTTGCAGGGCCGTACCCCCGGCTTCCCGTGGGCTCAACAAATTCCTGATTATTAATATTATCGATTCAATCGTACAACATGTTTTATTTAATTACCTTCTGACCGTTCCTTTTATGTTTATTAACAAAATATAAAAGATTAACAAGTTCACTTTCGATATTGAAATTATTAATAAAGAGATCATCGGTATTCTTAAATTTTACCGTAGTGAAATTAAGGATACCCTTGATATTTGATGATTTGAGAATTTCAAGGATTTGTTGTGCAGCAACATCCGGAACTGCCATGATAGCCACCTTAATGTTGTGGGTTTTAATATAATCCGGAAGTTCCTCGATCGGCTTGACAGGAATATCCCCATTATCATGAATTTTTCTGACATCTATGTCAAAACCTGCAACGATCCTGATGCCATCCTTGAAAAATTCCTTATATGACATCAATGCTTCACCGATCCGTCCAACACCTACGAGAATAACTTTCTGAATTTCATTACTGCCAAGAATCTCATCTATTTTAACAAGAACATTATCAATGCTGTAACCTCCTTTCTGGTGGCCTGAAATGCCGAATATGCCGAAATCTTTTCTGACCAGGGAGGCTGAAATACCCAGGGGATCAGCGATATTGTCGGAAAAGATTTTAACCATTCCCAGCGTTTTAAAGTGGTTTAGCAACTGCTTGTAGCTGAGGAGTCTGTTAATTCGGGTTTGAAGAGTCATAATTATCTATCGATGAATGATTTATTACTACTGCATGTGCTATTGAACAATGAGTTATTAAATTTATAACTTTTATCATAGCCGGACTGTAAATATGGAATAACTTTATATGATTCTGTTAATAAATATATTCATTTCAACAGCATGTCATTTCAGATTGATTTTAATTGTTATTATTATAACATAATATTAACAGAATATATCATATATATGGGGACACAGTCACAAATTTATACTTCATGATTTCTTCAAAGAATGCTTTTTATCATATTATGGTAAAAAACAGATCAATTTAGAAAGATTACAAATTAAAGGTGTTAAAAGTATTCATGAAGATATTAACAGGCAAAATAAATCAAAGTAATACCCCATTTAAACTCCCCGGCATAGAAATGCCAAATTGAATCTGCAGATCATGTTCCAGATACACAATCAGGTTTCCTTTTCCTGGGAAACAGGTCGGAAAACGATGATATAACCTACAATATTGATATCCTTGTATTGAGGTGTAGCTGTTATTTCAATGAGAATTTCTTTGTCTTTGCGGGTGATAAAAAATCCTTCATCACCTCTATATGTGAGGCCAAAATTCAGATTGTCAAAAATCGGCCATTTATCCGATGACATAATATTTCCCTTATCATCTTTATAATACATGATATTACCGAAATTTCTTCCTTTCAATTCGTGCAGATAATAGCCCAGCATTTTTTCTGCAGCAGGATTTACAGAGACTACTTTATGACTGGTATCTATTACTAAAAGACCTGCTATCATGTTATCCGTTACACTTTGAAGAAAATCTCTGCTCCGTTTCATCATTTTATTACTATAGTTAATATAATAGATAAAAGATATGATAATCAGGTATATCAGGCTAACGGGCAATAATT
>CAZRHW010000413.1:0-3668 GCA_964599785.1 uncultured Bacteroides sp.
CAGAATACTTTGAAAAGATTTCCAGGATGTTTTTTGAAGAAAAAATACACCTGGAACAGATTAATATCTGGAAGTAACGATGATGATTTTATGACATCATACTTAAAAATCAGATAGCTTAAAGAAGTTATTAAAGACATCTCGCAGATTTCGCTGATTTAACCGCAAATTTCGCAGAAAATAATAACCTGGTAACTGGAAAACTTGTCCGCATCATGCTGATCTGTTTAAATATCTGCGTAATCTGCGTAAATATCTGCGTGATCTGCGAGAAGCCTTTAAAATCTTTTAAATCGATCTCCTTTGATGATTATAGTTATAATACATTTATAATATTTCATATCACATTTGGTCATACAGAGTTTTAAATATTATATGTTTAAAAAAATAGATTTATTTACCGTGATGCTTAGTTAAAAAGGTTAATTTTGAAAGAAAATCAGGTTATTTATGATGGTGGGGGGAATTTTATCATAATGCATATAATCTTTTATATGCATTTTATTATTTTTAAGAGTTGTTTGGATTATGGGCAGATGTTGGTAATAAAAGAATAGCAGAGCCGTCGCGAGGTCTCGGGGCGGCTCTGCTAAATATTTTTAATATACTGAATGTGAGGCCGTTAATTTATTTTTCAATATTTTTTGATCATTCAAAACAATAGTCAAATGCAAAATAAACCAAAAATTGTTGAGCTTGAAGATGTTGTTGTAAAATTTGCAGGTGATTCAGGCGATGGGATGCAATTAACAGGGTCGCAATTTTCAGACACTTCCGCATTTGTCGGAAATGATCTGTCAACTTTTCCCGATTATCCCTCTGAGATCAGGGCTCCATCGGGAACCCTTGCCGGCGTATCGGGATTCCAGGTCCATATCGGGCATAAAGAAGTACAGACACCCGGTGATCAGGCCGATGTACTTGTCGCAATGAATCCTGCAGCCCTCAAAGCCAATATGAAGTGGCTCAAAGAGGGTGCAACGGTCATCATCGATATTGATAATTTTGACAATAAGTCTTATAAAAAAGCAGATTATATTGAGGATCCGCTCGAAGATGGCAGCCTTGAGGGTTATCATGTTATCAAGGCCCCGATTACAAGCCTCACAAGATCCGCCCTTCAGGAATCGGGGCTGGATAACCGGACTGCAGATAAAACAAAAAATCAGTTTGTCTCCGGACTTCTTTACTGGTTGTTTAACAGGGACATCACCCTTGGGGAAAATTTCCTGAAAAATAAATTCAAGGGCAAGTCGGATATCATAAACGCCAATATTAAAGTTCTGAGGGAAGGTTATCACTATGCCGAGACCATTGAAGCCCTTGCAACAACATTCCTGGTTAATCCTGCCAGAAAGGAAAAAGGGATGTTCCGCAATATTACCGGCAATATTGCCACTGCCTGGGGCATGATGGCAGCAGCCGAAAAAGCGGGCAAAAGGCTTTACCTGGGATCCTATCCAATAACCCCGGCTTCGGAAATACTCCAGGAAATTTCAGGGAGAAAACATCTGGGTGCGATATCTTTTCAGGCTGAAGATGAGATTGCCGGTATCTGCTCGGCTATTGGTGCAAGTTTTGCCGGGCTTCTTGCTGTGACCAGCACATCAGGCCCCGGATTGTCTCTTAAAAGTGAAGCCATCGGCCTTGCCGTCATGACCGAATTACCTATTGTTATCGTTGATGTACAGCGTGGTGGGCCCTCCACCGGGCTGCCGACAAAGATGGAACAGGGTGACCTTTTACAGGCATTATATGGACGCAACGGTGAGTGCCCTGTCGTAGTGCTCGCTGCAAGCACACCTGTCAACTGTTTCGACTATGCTTACACAGCCTGTAAGATTGCCATCGAGCACATGACGCCTGTCATTCTTATATCAGATGGTTACCTGGCAAATGGTTCAGAGTTATGGCATATCCCACGTATGAAAGATATGCCGGAAATTGAAGTTCCCTCACTTGAAGATAACACTCCCGGTTTCTATCCATATCTCAGAAGACCGGATAAGCTGGCCCGTTATTGGGTCGTTCCGGGTCAGAAAGGATTACGTCACAGGGTAGGTGGCCTGGAAAAATCGGATGTGACAGGGGAAGTTTCACACGATCCTGTTAACCACCAGATTATGGTAGAAAAGAGGGATGCTAAAGTCAAAAAAGTTGCTGACTTTATCCCTGAACAGACCATCATCGGCGAACCGGCAGGCGATCTTCTTGTGATCGGATGGGGAAGCACATGGGGTGCATTATTCAGTGCAGTGGAAGAACTCAGGGAAGAAGGTAAAAGCATCAGCTTTGTGCATTTCAATTATATTAATCCCCTGCCAAAAAATACCAGGGAATTGATTAGGAATTTTAAGAAAAGGATTGTCTGCGAACTTAACCTCGGACAGTTTGCCCTTTACCTGAGATCCCGGTTGCCCGAATATGAATATCTCCAGTACAATAAAATACAAGGCTTGCCTTTCATGATCAGGGAGCTGAAAAACAAGTTTAATGAAATACTTAATGAAATAAAGTCATGAAGGAAGAATCCGGAACAATACCAAAACTGACCAAGGAAGATTTTAAAGTACCAAACCCGGTTAAATGGTGTGCAGGTTGCGGTGGACATGCTGTCCTGAACTCGGTACAGAATGTCCTTCCTGAACTCGGTGTTGAAAAAGAGAAGATCGTTTTTGTTTCAGGGATCGGATGCTCATCCCGGTTTCCTTACTATATCAATACCTATGGATTTCATGGTTTGCATGGTAGGGCTGCACCCATTGCTTCAGGTATCAAGGTGGCCAATCCTGAGCTAAACGTTTGGGTGGTGACCGGTGACGGTGACCTGATGGCAATCGGGGGAAATCATTTCATCCATACCCTCCGCAGGAACATTGACATTAATATCTTATTATTCAATAATAAAATATATGGCCTGACAAAAGGTCAATATTCTCCGACAACGCCAAAGGGTGGCATCACAAAGACCTCTCCCTACGGGACGATTGAGAATCCCTTCAACCCGGGTGAACTGGCCATGGGATCGCAGGGGACATTTTATGCAAGGGTTGTCGATACCGAACCAAAAATGATGAGGGAGGTTTTCCTTAAGGCAGCTCAGCATAAGGGAACCTCACTGGTTGAGGTGCTGCAGAATTGTGTCATTTTCAGTAACCAGATACACAGCGCAATAACAGGCAAAGATGTGAGAGACGATCATCAGATATATCTTGAACATGGTAAACCGATGATATTCGGTAAGGAGAGAAACAAAGGACTCATCCTTGACGGATTACACCTTAAAGTGGTAACCATCGGTGAGCATGGATATACGATGGATGATATACTCGTTCATGATGAAAAAGATCCTGATGATACACTTCATTATATGCTGGCCAGGATGTCACTTCCTGATTATCCTGTAGCGATGGGAGTTATCCGTTCCCATGATTGCACGGTTTATGAAACCCTCCTGTATGACCAGATTGATCGCGCCATAGAAAAATCCCCCATCAAAACCATGGACGATCTTCTGAATAGCGGGAATACTTTTGAGGTGAAGTAGTTACAGGGTGCCAGGGTACAAGTTGCAGGGTGCAGGGTCGTGTGGGATTTGAGTTAGAGTATGGAGGTTAAGGAAGAAGAGGTTACAATTGTTGCAATGGTCGCAAGGTCGCAATTGCTGC
>CAZRHW010000414.1:0-3663 GCA_964599785.1 uncultured Bacteroides sp.
CTATTGGTAAACTGAACAGTATAACAGGAATTTTCTTTTTCAAAGTATCAAACTTAAGTTTTTAAATTGTATGTTTTAGTCCACTTATAAAAGTAATCAATTTTAGGCTAAAGCCCAAGCTAAGTTGCTTGTTTTCAATAGGGGGTGTGTTACAACTAACTTTTACTTGTTTTTCAATATTAAAAAGTTCTTGAATCCTGTCAATTATTTTTGATTAATAATCCTGTTTCACCCATTAACTTAATAAATAACAAAGGTGAAACAGATCACGATTTACTGAAACTGTTTAAGCGTGTTTCACCAGATCAATTTTTGTAACTTGGGAGTATGATGATTGAATTATTTATTAGACTGACTCACTATAGATTATTACAGGTATAACATGAAAGAAATTTTGAATTATGAATTCCACATGACCACCAACGTTGAATTCCCTTTTTCCCGCTTCACTTTTGTTTCACCAGTCTCAAATCAGCAAAACTAATTAATTGCTTATCAATTAATTAGTTTTGCTGATCGATTCCCCTACGGACTGCTGGAAAAACAGGATGTTGATAAACAGCATCCTGTTTTGTTTTTAGGCTGAGGCTAAGGAAGGGAGTGAGTAAAAAAGGGACAAAGGGAGGGAGGGACTGAGGGATGGAGAGAAAGGGCGAGGGGGCGAAGGAGCGAAAAGACCTGACAGGTTGTCTTGATCCTGTCAGGTCGAATATTCATAAGGACAGAGGGCAGTAGGGAGTAAGGAGTACTGCACGAAATGTCATGTCCTGGAAAATGTCTAGATAAAATTTGTAGATATGTTAAAAGATAACAGAATTATCAGGACGTACAGTGAAAGTTTGAAAGTGAGAAAAAATAGGCCCTGAAGGGGCCGAACTATGAATAACCCGGTACGAAGTGTCGGGCATGGCTGATAAGATAAATCTCAACCCTGGAAGGGTTGAATAAAAATTCAATAGATTTTAATAGAGGGCCTTGACAGTTCAAAGAAACTTATTTTTGCATTCTAATATAAATACCTGCCTGTTTTACAGAAAGAAGTGAATGCTCTTCTAAGATAGATGCCAGAAACAAACAAAGCATTCGGAATATTCCAAGGTTTTCTTTTCATCTATCCTATTTACACTATAATTCTTATATTGCACGCCATACCTTCGCTACCCAGGCTTTGAACAGAGGAATTCCGGTTGAAGTAATCCAAAAACTCATGGGGCACACCGACATCAAAACCACACAGATATATGCAAAAATGCTTACCTCAACGATTGTGAAGGAAATGGAGAAGATGGGGAGGGTGAGAAAGGATTGAAAACTTGATAAATGAAAATAATGAGAATAATAAGATAAGTAGCAATTTGAGTTAATTAATACAAATTGTATTTTTACAGATATATAAAAAGATTTAAATGAACAATACTAATCATCCAAACACAATCTTCATTAATTTCATTGCAGAGATTAATGATAAAACAACCAGCTTGTTATTATACTTACTTACCGAGCAACTACGAGCGGGAGTAAAAGGTTATCGCATGAATATATCCTCCAATGGAGGAAGAGTATTTAATGCTGTTTCTATATACAATTTTTTGAATGGTTTAAAAGATGTAACTATTCATACTCACAATTTGGGACAGATTGATTCCAGCGCAAACTTAATTTTTCTTGCTGGACACAAACGTACTGCAAGCAAGGCATCCACATTTTTATTGCACCCTCCACAAATGATTTTTCAAGGCCAAGGTGGAATGGAAATTAATACACTTCGGGAACGTCTTGAAAGTTTAGAAAAAGATCAGCTAAAAATGGCTGAAATAATTGCTGAGAAAATAAAAAAAGATTCAGGAGATGTTTTAAAAATGTTCACTGAAAGAAGAACTTATTCAAGCGAGGATGCAAAAGATCTTGGTTTTATTTCTGAAATTGATGAATTTGTTGCATCACCGGGATTGCCGATTTTTTCCATTACAAACCAATCCTGATTATGATATCAATTCAAACACAACCTGATACTGTACTAAGAATTAAGGAACTGCTGGAAAATCTGCGTTATTTGAATTCATTGCCCGAGGGTACTAATGTTGTTATAAACGAGATTGAATTTGCTACCCCACTATCTGTTATTCCCATTGCTTCAATTATTAATCAAAAGAAACTTAGATATAATTATCAGGGGGAAAACGCATCATACCTGAAAGTTATTCGTTTTCCTGAAGGGATAAACGAGTTAAGTGGTTTGGGATTTCAAAAGACTTATATTCCAATTATTCATTTTCATTTAGGTAGCCTTAATAAACAAGAAATATCACAACAATTAAATGTACTGCATTCTAAATTTCTGAATTTGCTAAGAATTAATATAATTGCTGATGAACGTTTCATTGAATTGATAACAAATAATACATTCGGTTTTGTATTAGGTGAAATGATAGATAACATCGAAGAGCATTCAAATGCAAAAAATATGTATCTTTTCGCACAATATTGGGTTAAAAACAATTCTTGTGAAGTATGTCTTTTAGACGATGGGGATGGATTATTGGGTTCACTCAAAAATGTTGGTAGAGATGTAAATAATAGTTATGAGGCATTAAGGAAAATTTTAGAAACAGGGTTATCTGCTAAAACAGAATATGGAGATATAAAACAAGGAACAGGGATAAAATATACCCGACTTGCTTTAACTAACAGGGAAATAAACGGTGAGTTTTTTATTATGTCCGGAAATGCCGCTTTTCTGCATTCTGCAAAAAATGGAGAAACTTTTATTAACTTTAAAAATTATTTCTGGCAAGGAGCTATTGTGATGATGAAATTAAATAAGCCTATTTCTACATTTAACCTGTATAATTATGTCAGATAAAATCATAAATATCAGCGAATTGTTTTCTTCTCACAGCTTGGTTACCAGGCAAGCTGCTAGAGATTTATTTGCCTTAATATCTCATATGCCAGATAATTCCATCATTCTGGATTTATCACAAATTGATTTTGCATCACGTTCATTTTTTGATGAATTAAATAGCTATGAGAGTAAATTCAGACTTTTAGGCAAAAAAGTAGAAATCATTAATATCAACGATAATCTTATTTCTCTCCTTCAACTAGTAAAAGAAAGAGCAAAAACCATGAGCAGTATTTCTTACGAAAGTATTGCAAATGCTAAAGTTATTACTATTTGAGATTGTTATAGAAATCTATCTGCCTTTTTTATTCTTTTTACGGAAAATTAGTGACAGCTATTTATCCGGTCTCGTTTACCCTTCATAGGTATAAATAAACCTTGCAAAATTAGAACCTCCAAAAGATCTTGTCATTTTTTATATTAATTCAAGGCGCATATATAGATGGTAGCATTAAATTTAAATGCAACCAAAAGATGTAAATAAAAACTTGATATGATTACACAATTTGATGCTAAATGTGTTAGCGTATGGAAAGTTTCTCTCCTAGAAGAAACATTCAAAAGATTAAATAATTGGTTATAAATCAATTAAAATCATTTAATAACCAATTATAAGTGATTTAAAACATTTTTGAAGTATTTATAAATGATTTTAATTGATTATACTTCACTACCCGGCCCTCCTAAACTTCTCATACCTCTTCTCCAGCCAATCTCTGTTTGGCCGTTTGGATGGCCCCGGAAGTAAAATTTTTTGA
>CAZRHW010000415.1:0-3647 GCA_964599785.1 uncultured Bacteroides sp.
CCGATATTTTGATTCATATGATTATCAGCTTGTTTATATTACAGAACCAGATACGCTGGATTACTACCAGATCAGCTTTAAACCGAAGGCCGGACAGAGAAGAGCTGTACTTGAAGGGACCATATATATTGACAGGCAATCCCTTGCCATCGTCAGGATGGAATATAAAATAAATCCCTACTACATTAAGAAAACTTCCGTAATTGATTATTTTACCCAGACTGAACTTCATGAGATGGGTATTTATACACAGACCGAATCATTTTATTGTATTGTAAATTATCAGCCACTTTATGATCATTGGTATTTGCAGGATGTACAAATTTATTATAAGATTATCCTCCTCTGGCTTAATGACATGTATCTTTCAGAGATAGAGAATGCTATTCAACTTGTTATTACAGATTTTGATAAAGATCTCCGTTATCCAATTAATTTCTGGAATCCCATAATAAGAAAAGTACCGTTGAACGAACAACTCGGAATCCCTGATGAGGAATTCTGGGAAAATGATAATTATCTTCTGAGAGAGGAGTAGAACGAAGTGGTTATCCTTTCAAAGCCTCTGCACCTGAAACAATCTCAAGTAATTCTTTTGTAATGGCAGCCTGTCTGGCTTTATTATAATGCAATCTCAGATCTCTCAGCATTTCAGTTGCATTATCAGTAGCATGGTGCATCGCTGTCATCCGGGCTCCATGTTCGGAAGCATTTGAGTCAAGGAGTGCCTTATAAAACTGGATTTTTAAAGATTTCGGTATTAATTCCCGGACTATATATTCTTTTGTAGGTTCAAAAATATAATCATGTAACGTATGGATTTCTTCTTCCCTTTCGGGTATTTCAATCGGGAGGAATTGTTCTGTTGTGAGGATTTGTACCGCAGCATTTTTAAATTGATTATATGTTAGAAAGATCCTGTCATATTCTTTTACAAGGAATTTATGAATAAGATCCTCACCGACCATGCCGGTGGATTTGAAGTTTAATCCATCGAACAGATCATTTCTAACACCGATTACAGGGTATTTTCTTCGTTTTAAGTAATCTGCACCTCTTTTCCCGATGGCAAAAAAATGGAAATTGCCTTTTTTCAGCAGATCTCCATAATTTTCGGATGCTATATGGGTCACTGCGCGCATAATATTTGCATTAAAAGCACCACAGAGTCCGCGGTTGGATGTAATAACCACCATCAGGATATGCTCAGGTTCCTTATCTCTCAGATAAATATTATCTTCATCTCTTGAGAGCGCATCACTGACACTTCCCAGGATTTCCTGTAATTTATTTGCATATGGCCTCATCTGCAGGATCCTGTCCTGAGCTCTTTTCAGTTTTGAGGCAGATACCATCTTCATAGCATTTGTAATCTGCCTGGTTGATGAGACTGAAGCAATCCTGGTTCGTATTTCCTTCAGGCCGGCCATTTAATTATTTCTCATATTTGGCAGCAATTTCATTTGCTGTCTTTTCAAGAATTTCTTCTTCCTTCTGCGTAAAGATCCCCTGTTTCAGGACTTTCATTACTTCTTTCTGTTTTACTTCCAGATAATCAAGGTATTCTGTTTCAAAATCCTTTACCTTTTTTACCGGTACGTTAGCCAATAATCCTTTTGTCCCACAGAAAATGATGGCGATCTGGCGTTCAACAGATACCGGAGCATATTGCCCCTGCTTTAATATTTCAACATTTTTTGCACCTTTATCAAGCACCGCCAATGTTGCTCTGTCAAGGTCGGAGCCAAATTTAGCAAATGCTTCCAACTCACGATATTGCGCCTGGTCAAGTTTTAAGGTTCCGGCCACATGTTTCATAGCTTTGATCTGAGCTTTACCTCCAACCCTTGATACGGAAATACCGACATTAATGGCAGGGCGGACACCGGCATTGAACAGATTCGATTCGAGGAATATTTGTCCGTCGGTAATAGAAATGACATTTGTTGGTATATATGCTGATACATCACCTGCCTGGGTTTCTATGATAGGCAGGGCTGTTAATGATCCTCCTCCTTTGACAACAGATTTAAGGGATTCCGGAAGGTCATTCATTTGTTTTGCTATCTTATCTGATTCAATAATTTTAGCTGCTCTTTCCAGCAACCGGGAATGCAGGTAAAAAATATCACCCGGGTATGCTTCACGTCCCGGAGGTCTTCTCAGCAGCAGGGATACCTCACGGTAAGAAACGGCCTGTTTGGAAAGGTCGTCATAGATGATTAATGCATCGCGGCCGGTGTCCCTGAAATATTCACCGATCGCACATCCTGCAAAAGGTGCATAAAACTGCAATGCAGCGGGATCTGCAGCTGTTGCCAAAACAATAACAGTATATTGCATCGCACCATGATCTTCCAGGGATTTTGCGATATTCGCCACAGTAGAACCTTTTTGGCCAATGGCCACGTAAATACAATACACCGGTTCACCTTTCAGAAAATTCTCTTTCTGGTTGATGATTGCATCAACGGCAATAGCAGTTTTCCCGGTCTGCCTGTCCCCAATGATGAGCTCACGCTGTCCTCTTCCAATCGGTATCATTGCATCAATAGCCTTAATACCGGTTTGTAATGGATGATTTACAGGTTGCCTGAAGATTACGCCGGGAGCTTTTCTTTCCAGTGGCATCTCGAAAGTTTTTCCGGTAACCGGACCTTTCCCATCCAGGGGTTCACCGATGGTGTTGATAACCCTGCCAAGCATCCATTCCCCAACATCAAGGGAAGCGATCCTGCCGGTTCTTTTTACCTGGTCTCCTTCCCGTATTTCTTCTGAGGCTCCAAACAGTACTGCTCCAACATTGTCTTCCTCGAGATTAAGGACAATACCCATTGAACCATTTTCAAATTCAATCAGTTCATTCGATTGAACATTGGATAATCCGTAGATACGGGCAATACCATCTCCTACCTGCAAGACGATACCAACCTCTTCGAGTTCTGTATCGGTTTTCAGACCCTCTAATTGTTTCCTGAGTATTTCGGAAACTTCTGCCGGTTTGATTTCAGCCATGTCGCATTAAGTTTTTAACGTTTTTCATATGTCTTGTCAACGAGGCTTTTTCTGATTTTTCTGATCTGCCCTGTTACACTGGCATCCAGGAGCTGATCCTCAACCTGAAGGATAAAGCCTCCAATAATTTGCTTATCAATCTTATCATCCAGTTCTATCTCTGTATTGTATACTTTTTTGATCATGTTGATAATAGCCATTCTTATTTCTTTATCAATTGGAACAGCTGTTGTTATAAAGGCCTGTTTTATTCCTTTTTCCTTCTTAAACAGGTCGATATATATTCTGGCCATTCCAGAAAGATACTCCTCACGTTTCTTCGTAATTGCAAGCCGGATGAATGAAAGTGTTAATGGTTCGAATTTCCCGGTAAAAATCGCATTCATCACCTCCAGTTTTTTCTCCGGTACTACAACCGGGCTTTCCAGCAATCGCAATAATTCGGGCACTTCTTTAATAATTTTGATCAATAAAACCATATCTGCTCTTACAGGATCAAGCACATTTTGATCTTTCGCACTCATTAGCAGCGCTTTCGCATACCTTACAGATATTTTACTTTCATTCATATTTCCTGTTGTGGTGATCCTTCGATTAATGCTTATTAATTAGGGTTTATCTCTTTGATGAGC
>CAZRHW010000416.1:0-3645 GCA_964599785.1 uncultured Bacteroides sp.
AAATTGTTAAATGGCTAAATGGTTGAATGGTTAAATAGCAACCAGCTAAAAGATAGATTAAGGAGGTTCAACAAAGATCCCTAAATCGCCTGCCTGCAGGCAGGCAGGGAGCTCCCAATCGCTGAGAACCGGCTATGATATGAATAACGTAAATTACAGATACGGGGAGATCCCTCCTCGCTTCGCTCGTCGGGATGACAAAAAGAAATGCCTAAAATTACAAATGCCTAAAATGAATGAAAACAGGAAGAAATGACTAAAATTTTAAATGCCTGAAATGCATAAAAACCATTTTAAAGATGAATTATGAATGATCGAAGAAGATCCCGAAATCGCTTCGCTCTTCGGGATGACCCTGATCCTATAGACGTATGCAGTTGTTTGAAGAACAACCGAATTGTCTATTGAATTAACAACTGGATTATCCATTGAATTAACATTTTTCTTATGACGAAATATATTTTATCCCTCGATTCCGGCACCACCAGCAACAGGGCCATATTGTTTGACCATACAGGCCGGATCATCAATGTTTCCCAGCGGGAATTTGAACAGATCTTTCCAAAACCGGGATGGGTAGAACATAATCCGAAAGAGATCTTTTCTACCCAAAAATTTGTAGTTCTGGATGTTATGAAAAAACAGGGAATCAGTGCCTCTGATATTGTTACCATTGGCATAACAAACCAGCGGGAGACCACTATAATCTGGGATAGAAGCACATCCGCACCTGTATATAATGCAATTGTCTGGCAGGACCGCAGAACAGCAGGCATATGCGACGAGCTTAAGAAAAAAGGATATGATAAGATCATCAAAGAAAAGACCGGACTGGTAATTGATGCATATTTCTCAGGCTCCAAAATCAAATGGATCCTTGATAATGTGCCCGGGGCAAGAAATAAAGCTGAAAAGGGACAACTGGCATTCGGTACAGTCGACACCTGGCTGATATGGAAACTTACTCATGGCAAATTGCACATTACAGATGCCAGTAATGCAAGCAGGACCATGCTTTATAATATTCATTCCCTGCAGTGGGATGAGGAACTGCTGAAAATATTTGATATTCCTTTAAATATATTACCGGATGTTAAATCCAGCAGTGAATTATATGGGCAAACCGTAAGAGAACATTTCGGTGGTGAAATCCCGATATCGGGTATTGCCGGTGATCAGCAGGCAGCTCTTTTTGGGCAGATGTGTGTAGATAAGGGAATGGTGAAAAACACATATGGTACGGGTTGTTTTGTAGTTATGAATACAGGAAAACAGGCAGTTGTTTCAAAACATAACCTGCTTACAACAATAGGCTGGAAAATAAACAATGAAGTCTGCTATGCACTGGAAGGAAGTATTTTTATTGGCGGTGCCGTAGTTCAATGGCTCAGGGATAAAATGAAGATCATCCAATCGTCTAATGAAATCGAATCCCTGGCAGGATCTGTGGAAGATAATGGTGGTGTTTATTTTGTCCCTGCATTTGTCGGGCTTGGCGCCCCTCACTGGGACCAATATGCTGCCGGGACCATTATCGGGATAAACAGGAATACTTCCACCGCACATATCGCCAGGGCTGCTCTTGAAGCTATTGCGTTTCAATCGATGGATGTGATTAACACCATGTCAGAAGACTCCGGGATAAGTATTGCAGAACTGAGAACAGATGGTGGTGCAGCCGTCAATAACCTGTTGATGCAGATCCAGTCAAATGCGATCCGGAAAAAGGTGGTCCGCCCAAAGATAACAGAAACAACAGCTCTTGGTGCTGCCTATCTGGCAGGTCTTGCCTTAGGTTTCTGGAAAAATATTGATGAAATAAAAAATCAATGGCAGATAGATAAGGTATTTACGCCTGAAACCAATCTGACCGGATTTGATGATGCAATCAGGAACTGGAAAAAAGCACTTGAAAGAAGTAAAAACTGGTATTCTTCATGAAAAGAGAATGTATACCTGATGCATTGAGATCTCACAAAGAACCATGGGATATCGTTATTATCGGTGGCGGAGCTACTGGTCTCGGTACTGCAGTAGATGCAGCATCCCGTGGTTATAAAACACTTCTTCTCGAGCAGAACGATTTCGGAAAGGGTACATCCAGCCGGAGCACAAAACTGGTACATGGCGGTGTCAGATACCTGGCACAGGGAAACATTTCTCTGGTTTATGAAGGCCTTAGAGAACGTGGATTAATGATCCGGAATGCCCCTCACCTGGTAAGAAATCAGATATTCATCATTCCTGCATATAACTGGTGGAATGTTATTATCTATACGCTTGGACTCAAATTCTATGACCTGATGGCCAATAAGCTGGGTTTGGGCCGGTCCCGTTTTATTTCAAAAGGAAAAACCGTAGAAGCCTTTCCTACAATAAATAAAAATGGCCTGAAGGGAGGGATATTATATCATGATGGACAGTTTGATGATGCACGCATGGCTGTCAGCCTGGCAAAATCCTGTATTGATCATAGTGGTATAGTAATTAATTATATGAAAGTCATTGATTTAATTAAGGAATCTGGTAAAATTTCAGGTGTTTTGGCTGCAGATCAGGAAGATCAGAATGAATATATCATCAGGGCAAAAACTGTCGTTAATGCTACCGGCGTATTTGCAGATGAAATCATGCAGCTTGATGAACCCGGGGCAGGAAAAATGATCAAACCCAGTCAGGGTATCCATATCATACTTGACAAGGAATTCCTCCGGAGTGAGTATGCATTGATGGTTCCCCGGACAAGTGATGGCAGGGTCATGTTTGCCGTGCCCTGGTATAACAGGGTGGTTATTGGAACAACTGATACACTTGTCGATCAAATATCCCCCGAACCAAGGGCCCTTGATAAAGAAATCAATTTTATCCTTGAAACCACAGGGCAATACCTTGAAAAGAAGCCCACAAGGCAGGATATCCTTTGTATTTTCGCCGGACTCAGACCCCTGGCAGCACCTGAAGGACAGGGCAAATCAACAAAAGATATTTCAAGAAGGCATAAAATCATTGTTTCCCCTTCCGGGCTTATAACAGTTATCGGTGGTAAATGGACAACCTACCGTAAAATGGCTGAAGATGCTGTAAATAAGGCCATTATAATAGGAAAGTTACCGGCGAAGAATTGCCTGACATTGAATTTGAATATACACGGTTATACCCTTCCTCCTGATGCAGATAATGGTATGCCGGATACATATGGAACTGACCTGTCGCAAGTAAATAAAATCGAAAGTGAATCTGTAGAATTTGCCGGCTATCTGAGCGAAGCACTGCACATAAAAAAAAGTCAGGTGATCTGGGCTGTCAGGGAAGAAATGGCCAGAACTGTTGAAGACGTTCTTGCCCGAAGAACCCGGGCCCTTTTCCTGGATGCGAGGGAAAGTATACGCATCGCACCTGAAACGGCAAGGTTAATAGCCAAAGAACTTGGATATAGAGAAGAATGGATCAAAGACCAGATAAAACAGTATAATGAATTGGCTAAAGGATATATTCTGAACTAAGGGATAAATGGTCGTAAGAATTGCAAGGATCACAATAGAAGAAGGCTGAGGAAGGTTGCTGGGAGCTGGGAGATGGGAGCTGGGGTACAGGTTGCAGGTTGCAGGTTGCAGGTTGCAGGTTGCAGGTTGCAGGTTGCAGGTT
>CAZRHW010000417.1:0-3643 GCA_964599785.1 uncultured Bacteroides sp.
GGATCGAGTTTCTGGTTTTTCCCAAGAATAGTACGCGTCTGATGCCTGAAAAATGGAATTTCAGACTGAGTACAGTAATTTTTATTAATTACCGGGTCTTTGTAAAGCAGTTCTTCTATTATTTCCCCTTCCATTGCCGATTGGATAATCTTCGGCACATCCTGGATAGTAACTCTTGGATACAGATTCATGCCTGGTTCGACAACAATGAACGGATCCATTTCACAGAATCCCAAACAACCGGTTATCCGAAGACTGATTTTATCGTGTAAATCATGCTCAATGATATAACGTTTGATGATCCTCATGATATCGTTGGAGCCACTTGCCTGACCGCCAGTACCGGCGCATAGGACAAGGCATGGTATTTGCATCTCCGGTTCCTCCAAAATAATTCTTCTGAAATCAATAAAACTATCAAGGGATGTGATTCTTTTCATAGATCCATTTTTTAATAAAATGAGAACTGACTTTCATTCCTAGATGTCCAGCAGGTGTCCTTTACATCCGCGCCTGGAACAAACCTGTACGATACCCCCGGCTTTGACAATCATCAATATCATTTTTGAGCCGCATTCAGGGCATTCGGATGTTCCACTCAGGTCAGCATGACAATGCGGACAGAAAAAATTTGGTTCAGCATCCATTGGGATTTCGAATTCCGATTCAAAATTATAACTGCCATACAGGGAAGATAATCTTAACCAGCCGTGCTGTCTTTTAAAGGATATGGTCACATGAATACAGGGATACCCGTCAACAGGATGCTCGGGTTTCATCAGGCTGTGATTACATCTTGGACAACTAACCTCAACAGGAAATATCTTTTTATCATGTTCAATATCAACTTTGTTTAGTCCATTACGGGTCTGATGGATGAGTTTCTTTACTATATCGGATCTCATGTTCGAATGGTAATCACCATCAATTACAACAATCGGGCCGATGGCACAACAGCCCAGGCAGGCTGCGGTTTCCTGTGTAAAAACACGATCCGGGGTTGTTTCACCAGGTTTTATTTTTAATTCTTTGGATATGGTATCCACGATTTTTTGCCCGCCTCGTACATGACATGCGGTTCCCAGGCAGGTTGTGATGATATGTTTTCCTTTCGGGTTGAAACTGAAAGATCTGTAGAAACTGGCGACCCCATAAACATCCCGGAGAGGGATTCCCAGTTTTAAAGCGATTAGCTTCATTGCATCTCTGGGAAGATAGTTATAATATTTCTGGATCTCCTGTAGTACTGATATCAGAACTTTGCCATGCTTTTTAATAGACCCATTAACGATGGATTCTTGTTCAACTGTAACTTTTAAAGGTTCCATAAGATTCTGTTTTCTACCATTGTGTACCACGGGTTTACACATATTCTTCGCAATGCCAGATAACCCGGTCCGGTTTTGCATTCATACATGTTCTGCGATTATCGCAATTTTTACATAATCCCGTAAAAACCGGGTGTTCTTCTTCAGTTTTTGGGTCAATCAAGGGTGGCACATCCTGAACTTTCCGGACCTCATGGATCTCAAATTCCTCACAGTAAAGGACCGGTCTCTTCCCTGTTTTTATGTAAACACAAGTAGATAAATTCTTACAGGTATCACAGAGATCATTGTATTGCTTGTTTGTGGAGTCGTTCTTGATCATTTCATTCGTTTATGATGGATTTCAGTCATTATAGCAATACTGATGCCAGTAAATTCAACCAGGAGTCTGAGTGGATTCAACTATGAAGGAGAATCCAGGTTGTAATCAAACAAGAAATTATAAATCAGTAGTTTATGGACAAAGATAAATATGCAAAATCAATAAATTGAATTGAGTGAATCAGGACATATAAGCAAAGAAATTCGGGGAATTTTGTATCAGTGGTTCAGAATTCCCCGGTGGAGATATAGTGTAATGTATTGCGGACTCACCCCCCATACAAACCATTTATTAAACCTATTTATTTGGCTATCAGCCCGGACATTTTAAACATTGGTAGAACCTATGTAGTCAGGCTTTTTGTATTAACTTAAAGATTATACCCGAACTTTCTTAATTTTTCACGCAAAGTTTTCCGGTCGATACCAAGGATATTAGCTGCCTGTGTTTTATTCCCGTCAACACTTGTAAGAACATTCAGGATATATTCATATTCTATTTCTTCCAGCGTTCTCATCATCCCTTTTTCGCGCCGGGATGAGCAACGCATAACTGATGGAAGGTCGGGAACGTCAAAGATATCCGCTTCAGACATGACAATAAGACTCTGGATGACATTTTGTAATTCCCTTACATTGCCTGGCCAGTTGTACTCTTTCAGTACTTTGAGGGCTTCATCGGTAAACCGTGGTTTTGGTTTTGAAACTTCATCCGAGAATTTGCCGGCAAAATGATGAATCAGGAGAATAATATCGTCACCTCTTTCCCTCAGGGGAGGCAGGTTAATGTTAATGACATTCAGGCGGTAATACAGATCTTCCCGGAATTTATTCTTTTTAACAAGATCAGACAGATCTACATTTGAAGCTGCGATTACCCTTATGTCAACTTTCTGGGGTTTTTTGGAACCGACCATGTATACCTCCTGATCCTGAAGAACCCGGAGCAGTTTGATTTGCATTGAAAGACTGGTATTACTGATTTCGTCAAGAAAAATAGTACCACTGTCTGCTGTATGGAAAAATCCGCCCCTCGTTTCAATTGCTCCGGTGAAGGTACCTTTCAGGTGTCCGAATAATTCACTTTCAATGAGGTCTTCGGGTATGCTGCCACAATTTACCGGCACAAAAGGATTGGAACCCCGGGGACTACAATAATGAATAGCCCGGGCAACAATTTCCTTCCCGGTTCCGCTTTCTCCTGTCAGAAGTAGGGTTGCAGGAGTTTGCGATGCTTTTCTGATATCATCGAATACTTTCTGCATCGCTTCTGATTCTCCGATAATTCCCTGCAATGTTTCTTTTTTACTCACTTTGTGTATGATTAAAGGCCAATTTTATTTCAAATATAGTTCCTTAAAATATCCTCAGCTGTCCGGCATCAAAAAAATCTAAAATTAATTTTGAAAACTTGCGAAGAAAATATATGCTGATAAGTCCGCTGTTCGTGGTTTTCAGTATTTGCCAGGAAAGCAACCGGAGTACTTCCGGATATTTGCGTATGCTAGTGGCATCTGGTTCTTCCCCCGATGATGTTTCCCCCATCTTTTATTCTTTTTGAATAATTACCCGGATGAATACCGCATAAGTATTTCATTAACAAAATTATAAAAAAATAAATTAAAGACTGAGAATTGCATGTTCCTGAATGGCGGGAGTTGTGTCATAATTTTCAAAAGGGATATGACCTGTATAGCATGGCTTTAGCGTTGACAAATATTACCCGATTAAAGCTATTGAGACCGGTTTAAAATGAGATCAAACACCAAATAAATTGTATATATATTCATATCTTTAAATGAAATTAAATGTATTAATAAATGATTTAAAAGAAGTATCATGAACTTTTCTGACAAACAATTTACTGGCATGAAATCCCATTCGTGTTGTCCTTCTCACGGACTTGACAGTCAAAACTCAAATGACATGGACCGGAGGGAGTTCATTAAAGTTGCGGGAAGTTCAACGCTGTCTGTCGTTGCCCTGTCAGGTCT
>CAZRHW010000418.1:0-3614 GCA_964599785.1 uncultured Bacteroides sp.
ATATTGCAATGATTGCAGTTTTGTTGCTGGTAACTTATTTACCAATACTGAGTCTTTGGATTCCACATTTGCTTGGATTTTAAATTTATTTTCATATGATTTCACAATACTGGTGGGTATTCCTGATCATTTCAGTTTTTTTGGCAGTCATTACTGCATGGCTTGCCTATAAGCTAAATCAGCTAAACAAGATAAAACAACAGCCTATAAAATTTGCGGATGACCAGTTCTTCCAGGAGAGCCAGCTTCTGTATACCCTTATAGACAATATGCCCGACTATATCTATATAAAAGATAATGAAAGCCGTTTTATCCTTTCAAACCAGAAGATAGCCAATGTTCATGGGCTTAAGTCACCGCGAGAGATGGAGGGCAAGACTGACTTCGATTTTTACCCGAAAGAACTGGCCGAGAAGTTTTATCGTGATGAACAGGAAATAGTGACAACAGGAAAACCCCTGATCGGTCACGAAGAAATAGCCCTGAATGAAAAAGGTGAAAAAATATTTCTGTCAACAACTAAAATACCTGTTAAGGATAAAAGTGGTAAAATCATCGGAATTGTTGGAATGGGAAGAGATATTTCTGCCTTAAAGGAAGCTGAAAAGAAAATCGTTGAGCATGTTGAGGAACTCCAGCATGTTAATGTACTACTCGAAGAAAGAAAGGAAGAAATTTCCCAGCAGGCAGAAGAGCTTGCTGCACAAACCGATAGCCTGATAAGCGCCAACCAGGAACTCGAAAAACTTTCTGTTGTAGCAAGACAAACAGATAATGTGATCTTCATTCTTGATGCTGAGGGTAATTTTGAGTATATAAATAACAGTTTTACAAACGTGTATGGTTATGCCCTTGAACAGTTTATTCAAACAAAGGGTAAAAATATAATGCAAGCCAGTTTTAATCCATATATTAAAGATATCATGGCTAAGTGCAGCAACACTAAAGAAACCGTACGTTATCATAGCGAAGCAATCAATAAAAACGGGGAAACAATCTGGACACAATCCACACTGACACCCATACTGGATGATCAAAAGAATATTACAAAGTTCGTTGGCGTAGATTCTGATATTACAGCCATTAAAAAGGCACAGGAAATGATTAACCAGCAGAAAAAAGAAATTGAAACCCAGCGGGACGAACTGGAAAGACTGAATATTACCAAAGACAAGTTTTTCTCAATTATTGCACATGATCTTAGAAATCCGTTCCATTCTATTCTGGGATTTTCAGACTTGCTTGTCAAGGATTATGAAAATATTGAAGACCAGAAAAAAAAGGAATTCATCAGAATGATCTATGAATCCTCACAAAACGCCCATAACCTGCTTGAAAACCTGCTTCAGTGGTCGCGTTCACAGTCAGATAGTATCAAGTTCAATCCGTCTGAATTATCACTGTCGCATATTATTAATGAGAACTTACATTTATTCCGGGTATCACTTGAAAAGAAAAATATAAAATTCACTTCATATATAGATGCAAATACCACAATATATGCAGACAAAAACATGACCCATGCGGTGGTCAGGAACCTTCTAAACAACGCGGTCAAATATACTTCCATTGGAGGAAAAATATCCGTTACAAGTCAGGACAAAGGTAAGTTTATCTCTGTCGGCATCAGCGATACTGGCATTGGGATCAATCCCGAAGATATTCCAAAACTGTTTCATCTGGAAGAATTTCATACAACACAGGGAACCGAAGGAGAAGCCGGAACAGGACTTGGGTTGATCATCTGCCACGACTTCATCAGAAGACAGGGTGGAGAAATCACTGTAGAGAGTGAGCCGGGAAAGGGTACCACGTTTACCTTTACCCTTCCAAAGAGCAACGCAAACAGTTAACAAGCTAAATGAATGTTAATCATAGAATTACTGATTTTTTTTTTTGCAGAGCAGAGGGGCTTTGTCACAACTTCAATAAAGGCTTTATGTAAACTATTCTTTGCATCCTTTGCGTGAAAAAATAGTTTTGACACACCTCCTCTGCAAGGAATTAATTTTCAATATCTTTGGTTTAATCACGTAACACGTTTTTTAAATTTATAACTATGTATCTTCTAGGACTTGATCTGGGAAGTTCGTCAGTAAAAGCCAGTCTGGTCTCTGCCAACACCAGCGCTTCCATAGCATCGGCATTTTACCCCAAACAGGAGATGGAAATTATAGCCACATCAGCAGGTTGGGCTGAGCAGGATCCGGAAACCTGGTGGTCAAATACAAAACTTGCTGTCAGGGAAGTAATGGCAAAATCAGCGATTAGCCCGGAAAAGATCCTTGGGATTGGAATATCTTACCAGATGCATGGACTGGTTATTATTGACAGGGACCGGAACATCCTGAGACCATCAATTATCTGGTGTGACAGCCGTGCCGTTAATATCGGAGATGTGGCCTTTAAAAAGATAGGACAAAAGCATTGTCTGCAAAGCCTGCTGAACTCACCGGGAAATTTTACCGCTTCCAAATTACGTTGGGTGAAGGAAAATGAACCCGGTACATACAGTAAAATCTTTAAAATCATGCTGCCGGGAGATTTTTTAGCAATGAAAATGACCGGGGAGATTAATACGACAGTTTCGGGACTATCGGAAGGAATATTCTGGGATTTTGAGCAACACAAACTTGCTGATTTTCTTTTCAATTATTATGACATAGATCAATCACTGATCCCGGAAATTGTGCCTACTTTTTCAGAACAGGGCAGGTTGTTACAACCGGTCGCAGATGAATTGGGACTGAAAAAAGGGATACCTGTTACATACCGGGCCGGTGATCAACCGAACAATGCATTTTCCCTTAACGTATTAAACCCCGGGGAAATAGCTGCGACAGCCGGTACCAGTGGAGTTGTCTATGGTGTAAGCGATGAGATCAGATATGATCCGGAATCAAGGGTAAACACATTTGCACATGTAAATCATGATCAAAATCATCCACGACTTGGTGTCTTATTGTGTATAAATGGTACTGGAATCCTCTATAGCTGGCTGAAGCACAACATGGTATATACAGATGTTGATTATGATGAAATGAACGATCTTGCCGGAGGTGTACCCATAGGAGCAAAAGGATTAACCATTCTTCCATTCGGCAATGGTGCGGAAAGGATGCTGAATAATCGTGATCTTGGTTGTCATATCGACAACCTTAACTTCAATATTCACTCCAACGCTTATGTAATACGGGCAGCACAGGAAGGAGTGGTATTTGCCTTTCATTATGGAATGGAGATCATGAAAAACACGGGAATAAAACCCTCCATTATCAGGGCAGGTAATACCAATATGTTTCTCAGCCCGGTATTCAGGGAATCTTTAGCGGGACTGACAGGAGCAGTCATTGAATTATATGATACCGATGGCGCTCAGGGTGCTGCAAAAGGTGCAGGCGTGGGATGTGGCTTTTATACAAGTTTTCAAGAAGCATTCAGCAATTTAAAAAGGCTTATGGTTATCGAACCGGATAATTCCGGCCGGGATCAATATGAACTGGCATATCAGAACTGGCTCAGACAATTGGAACTGCACATGGAATGAGCTAAAGTTTGAAATGAGCTAAAGTTTGAAATGAGCTAAAGTTTGAAATGAGCTAAAGTTTGAAATG
>CAZRHW010000419.1:0-3613 GCA_964599785.1 uncultured Bacteroides sp.
TCCAGTTTGATCGAAAAAAGATTTTTTTGCTCATCATCAAAAAATGGTGCAGCAAAATGGAAACGCAGGTCATTCAGCGAAAAAGGCAGATTAAACATGAAGCCTTCTGGTTGTTCCGGAACAACTCTGAGGGGAATAACAGGGTCATCTGAAGATTGGTAAAAAGTTCCGTAAAATGTAATTGAATCACCCGGCAAACCGACGCGCCTGAACAGAACATTAAAGGTCTGGCTGAAATCTTTTTTATGATCCAATTCATACCTGATTACTCCATCATCAGCGGCAATCCAGTATAATTCTTCCCCATCGGGATAGATATAATTTATTTTACCCATATCAATACCTTTGAAAGGCTGCATGATAATGCTGTCTGGCTGATCTCTCAAGATATAACCAATTTCATTATCGATAACAATCCAGATTCTTTCAGGATCATCACAGATAAAACTGACAGGTGTGATAATTGAGTGGTTATAAAAGGGCATTCCTTCGAAAAATCCTCTTGTAAACTCCTGATCATTGCGAAGTGAATCAGGCAGAGATAATTTGATCAGTTCTTCATCATTAAAACAAAAAATACCTGTCCGGGTACCGAATACCACCGAATCACCACTGGTAAAAGGAAGAACCCAATCCTCATTCAATCCATCAAATTCACCGTAATATTTGAAAGTCTCATGAGACATGTCATTATGTATGATAACTTTGATGGTTCCCTGCAGACTGGTTCCAAGCCAGAGTTCGGTGCCATTATAAAAACTGTTTTTATTTTCTGCAATAAGTTTAATGTCTTCATGTATATCATCGAAATTTTTCAATAACTTCCAGGAAGGTTTTGTCTGAAAGACCGATAATCCATGACTTCCCCCGACGAAAAGTAAATTCCTGTCCCGTTTATAATACATCGTAAAGGCATTCATGCCTGATATTGATCTGACAGTATTATTAAAAATCAGGTAGAGACCTGAGTTTGTTCCTGCGAGCAGGGCTCCGTCAATTTCCTTAAGATCCCACACCTGGTGAGAAAAATTTTCAAACGGACTGAATTCAATGGATTCTGTTAGTCCGGCTCTTTTTTTCTGAACGAATAATCCGTTTGTCGTACCTAAAAGGATCTGGTTATGGTAGCGGATTATGGTGTGAATAGTACCCAGTATCCCTGATTCTTCTTTGTAGAATGATATCGGTGAAGCATAATCAATACGGCTAATACCGTTATCCAAAGCACACCATAGATTTTTATTCCGGTCCTGGTACATGTTTTTTACATCATTTACGCCAAGTCCACTGCTTTTATTGATAATATTAAGAATCCTGCCGGCCTGGTCTGTAATAATAATACCTTCATTAATCGTATTAAAGGCGAAGTTTCCGTCTTCGAGTGAAATTCCACCCATGATACCGGCCTGAATGATAAAAGGATCATTTTCGGTCCTGACAGCTTCAATAGGATTTTGATGATCGTTTGGATCAAGGATAAAAAATCCCTGTTCCTGTGTTGCAATAAATATTTTATCAGAATTTTCCAGAGGGAGCATGGCAAAGATGCCAAGGTTGGCAAAATAATCCCCGCCAGGAACAGGTACCGGCTCTCCGGATGTATAGTCTATCAATCCTTTTAAACGTTCACGCACATAAAATTTGTTGTTCAGGATAAAAGATGTATGGAATGATGTTTCGGGATAAATGACATTGATCCCTCCATTTTCATAAATGAAAATATTTTCGTCTGCCTGGAAAAAAACCCTGTTTTCGAGAACATATGTTTTCCATATTGTTGTAAAGAAGCGGTCATCTTCAGGAAGGGAATCGGAAAGTGAGTAATAATTCATGCTCCCGGTCCTGTCAGGTGCAAGAAAGCCAAATTCATTCTGTGATCCGACAAATATTGTGCCCTGAGAATCTTTGGAAAAAGAAGTCACATAAGCTCCCAGACGAACCCTTATAAAGTTCCAGTCTGCTCCGTCGTATTCCAGTATACCATTGGCATTCCCGGTATACACGATATCCCTGTTATCCAGGATGATTGCATAATTCACTGCCTGATGGCCCCGCCCGTACTCTTTGTTTGTATAATTTGTTACAGGGAGCTTGATGTTCTGGGCATTATTATCCAGGATCAAAAGGTGAAATAAGCATAAAAAGAAAACAGCCTGTATTTTCATTTTTGAACTCTTAAGTGTATTTATAACTGGTAAATTAACGTGAGTTCGATATAGTAATATTTTGAAAACTAACAAATTAGAACATAAATGCTGTCAATATCTTTGTGAATCTTGGTGTTTAAGTGTCTTTGTGGCATTTATTAAGAAAAACCTTTAGCCACAAAGTCTCAAAGACACAAAGAAACACAAAGTAATTTGCTGAAATTTAATATTTTATATTGTATATCTTATGTCGAACTCACGTTAAATTAATAAAATTAGAACTTATATCAGAAATTATATGGTAAACTGATATAAAAAAATAATATATAGGAGTTTATATAAGGCTTCCCGCAGATTTCCCCAGATTACAATTTATCAGCGTAAATCTGCGATTTAATCTGCGAATGTCTGCGAGAAATAATCAGGTAGATAAAAAGAGAAATAAGATAGCAAAGTCAAATAACAAAATCTTCGGCTCATTTACTCTCTCACCAGTCCAAAAGTCTTATCAAGGTAATTAATCACATCCTGCTTATCGGGTTTTCCATAGAATTCGAATAAATAAGCTGAGATATCATTTACCTTTAGATTATAGGATTTTGTTGAAGATTCATCGAGAATGATCTGACATTCAGTTTTAATATCATCAAGATCTGGTATTATCAGACTGAAATCACTTATATATTCAGATTGTTCATCCTTGTGGTAGTAAAGGCTGACATTGGGCTGATCAATTTTATCGATGGATTTTTCATCTACTTTAAGGATATCTTCCCTTGAAAGGATCAGCCTGTTCTGGTCAGATCCGAGCTTCTTATTGATTTCTTCACCTTTATATTGAAATCTGATGAAAAAAAATTCATTTTCATTCATCGGGAATTGATATGGATTGAGGTAATAGCTCGCCTCACAGAGGATGACCATGTTATCGCAAAATTGATTCTGCAGGTCTGTCAGATTATTGATAATCCCTCCCCTTGTACTGAGATTACTCATGGCCGGGAGAAAGTTGGATTTTGCAGAGGATAGGTCATCATAGTTATCCGGTGTCAGAATGAACCTTCCTGAATTCGGATTAATGACAGCTGCCCTGGAATTAGGTGACTGAAATGAAAGATTTTCATTTTCAGGAAATACATCTCCCTGGTTCATTGCGTTACCTGTTCTGACATATACAATATTCCCGTTAACTTTAATGACTCTGTAAGTGACCTGGGATGATAGGGGATGATATACAAAAAGAAAAAAACTGATAAATATACAGCTAACCAGGTTTTTCATTTTTTTTACTTATAAAGATAATAAACCTGAATGTAAAAGTAAAGAGCTTTCCGGATCAGAACAAATTTTATGTCATTAAAAATAAAAAGAGGTTGTCGATGTAAACCATACAACCTCTTGTTCCATTACCGGCGTTCCTGGTCGGCTATCATGAATCAGCGGAACATACTCTAAAACCCCTGATC
>CAZRHW010000420.1:0-3595 GCA_964599785.1 uncultured Bacteroides sp.
ACTCCAAGTGCCTTATAAGTTTCATCAAATCCATCATATACCCATCCATTCATCGTTTCCCACAAAGACCAGGTTTCCTTATCATGGTCCTCCCATTTTCTGAGTAATTCCTGGGCTTCCTGTATAAGCGGCGCTTCCTTCATGGCCTGTTCTTCATTCATTCCGGATTTTACCAGACCATTGACCTGTTTCTTATATTCCTGTTCAAATTTCACGTAATAGTCGCCAACCAGGTGATCACCCTTCCTGCCGGTAGATTCAGGAGTTTCATGTTGCCCCCATTTCATCCATGCGAGCATGGACTTACAAATATGGATCCCCCTGTCATTGACAATATTTACTTTAATAACTTTATGGCCTAAAGACTGAAGAATCCGTGAAATGGAGTACCCGATCAGGTTATTCCTGATGTGTCCGAGATGAAGGGGTTTATTTGTATTTGGAGAGGAATATTCTACCACATAAACCTTCCCATCCTTTTTAAGTAAATCGGCTATTTCAGCTTTATAGAAATAGCCGAGAAGATCTTTCCAGAATTGTTGTTCCAGTTCGATGTTAAGAAATCCCTTAATAACATTGAAATCCCTGACATCACTTATCTTATCCATCAGGGTCGAGCCAATTTCCCTGCCAGTCTCTTCCGCGGACTTTTTTGAGAAACGCACCAATGGAAAAACCACAATCGTAATATCCCCCCTGAATTCTTTCCGGGTTTTTTGAATCTGCACGAATTGAGCCAGGTTATCAGTCTTGTATAACTCCTCAATTACTTTGATTATCTTACTGCCAAGATTATCTATGGATGATGCCATCATGGATTTTTAAAGCCGGACAAATATACTTTAAAGATTTGTGAAAAGGAATTTGATCCGCACGTAAATCATACTTTTTGTGAACTTACGTTTATTTAATTATACTAACTATATTAGTGAAAGAAAAAGGTTAGGGTATGGAAGAAGGCTGAGGCAAAGGGAAGGTTACAGGTTGCAAGTTGCAGGTTACAAGGTTGTGTGAGTATTGGGCAAGGGGTATATTTTATTCTGGAAACCAGCATCAATTGACCTCAGCTTTAGCTGACGGAAGAAAGCTAAAGAATCTCAATAGAAAGAAGGCTGAGGCTGAGGCTGAGGCTAAGGCAAAGGGAAGGTTACAGGTTATACAGGTTACAGGTTGCAGGTTGCAAGGTTGTGTAGGATTTGGGTTAGGGAAATAAGACCGAGGCTGAGGAAGGGTATAGGGTACAGGTTACAAGTTGCAAGGTTGTGTGGGATTTGGGTTAGGGAAAGAAGACCGATGCTGAGGAAGGATATAGGGTACAGGTTAGAGGACTATCCGTTATTTAGATCGCTGTGAATACGACGATCTGTTTCAAGAGTAAACATATGATAAAAAGCAGAAAAGAAATAGAAGACAACTGCCACCGGTCAGACGAGATCCCTCGGTCGCTCCGCTCCTTCGGGATGACTTCATCAAATGACGTGTGCAGCTGTTAGAACAACAACTGAATTAACTATTGAATTAACTATGGAATTATCAACTGAATAAACAACGGAAGAACCATTAATAAAAAAACACTACATATCGTTGCCTTCAATGTACCTTATCCTCCTGACTATGGCGGAGTAATCGATATTTACCATAAAATCAGATCCCTGAAAGAGCTTGGTGTAGAGATTATTCTGCACTGTTTCCAATATGGACGCGCAAGGAGTCCGGAGCTTGAAGTTTTCTGTAAAGAAATTCACTATTATCAAAGGTACTCCGGAATAAAGTATTATCTGAATCCGCTGCCCTACATTATTGTAACACGATCATCACGTGAACTTATCAGGAATCTGACCAATGATCCCTGCCCGGTTCTGTTTGAAGGGATACATACAAGCTACTTCATCAATCATCCCGGTTTGAAAAACAAGATTCTGATACTTCGAACACACAATATCGAACATGAATATTATAAAGGATTAACCCGGGCCGAGTCATCTCTTTTCAGCAAAATCTTCTTTTTTACAGAAGCCAGGAAACTAAAACGGTATGAAAGCAATCTCCCGGAGAACATAAACATTGCTGCAATTTCAGATGCTGATTCCGGGTATTTCAGTCAGCAAAAACATTTGACTTTTCATCTTCCTCCATTTCACCCCTGGGAGAAGGTTACCTGTTTAACTGACAAGGGAAAACATATTCTGGTTCATGGTGATCTTTCTGTTCCTGCAAATATTTGTTCGGTCGAATACCTTGTAAACAAGTTGCTTGGTAAAATACCCTTTCAGGTAATCATTGCCGGCAAAGATCCGGCCCCCAGGCTTCTGAAGATTGTAAAGAATTATAACAACATAAATCTTCTGGCCAATCCGGATGAATCTACGATGCTTGAGCTTGTTCGTCAATCACAGATCAATCTTATTCACTCTTTTCAATCAACAGGAATAAAATTAAAATTGCTAACAGCTCTTTTTAACGGACGGCATTGTATAGCAAATCCAAAAGCCGTTCAGAACAGCGGTTTGGATAACCTGTGTCATATCGGTCAAAATATCGAAAAAATGAAGGATCTACTGTATCAGCTTATGGAGGTACCGTTCACTGAAGAAGATATCAAAAAAAGGGAAACGGTTCTGATGAAGTATTATTCGAATAAAGAGAATGCGAAGAAGTTATATGATATGATTTGATAATATTTTAAAAGAGTAATCGACTATTAGATGAGATTGCCTGTATCATCAAAAATTTTAAATGATTAGTTGTTGCAAAATGTGTTTCATAACTTCACACTATCCCCTAAAGGGATATTTAAAAAGTTCTTTATTTTCATTTCTCGCAGATTAACGCAGATTTAACCCACTGATTCACGCAGAAATAATAAACTGTGAATCAGCATTCTGCGGAAATCTGCGTAAAGATCTGCGAATATCTGCGAGAAATATATTTAGCTTTTTAACACCCCCTTTGGAGGGGGGTGAAGTGACCCAAAAAATATATTATCCGCAAAATCTTATCATCCCTGCTGCGGTGGCTTCGTATCCGAATCCTTGATCATGACTGAGAAAATAAACAATATCACAGCCGATGCTGCAAATATTACCATCAGTGAAAGGAACATTTTACGAATGATATCCTCCAGTTCAATGACGTCCCATATTCCAAGGAGTGCAATGATTGTAAATACCAATATAACCCCAACTAAAAGGTATGAAAGAATTTTTTTAATTGAATTACTCATTTCATTATGATTTAGTTCAACATATTCCTTAAATGTAAAGATAATTCATAAATATTTTTCAATTCAACAGAACCGGATTTTTTTTTCAGAATCCATGTTGTCTTTCCCCCTGCTGTATTGACCAATACTGACGGCATTTTCGTTTTTCCTTTTTCAACATTATATCCCAATCGTTCAAGGGCCTTCATGGTCCATTTTTTTTCAAATGATTCATTTCCTTCCAGTCCGATGGTTTCTGTAAAGTCCTTCTTAATAGTAAAGCCTGCATTATCCCGGTTAAACTGAACCTTATCACTGTCAAACATTCCTGCCAGTTCACCCGAAATGATGAGATCTTCCGGAGCTCCCCGGGAAATTTTTTTATCATTGATC
>CAZRHW010000421.1:0-3593 GCA_964599785.1 uncultured Bacteroides sp.
ACTGATAATGGTTTTTGTTGAATATGAGAGAGTTTTTTTGCTGGACCTCAATGATGAAGAGATAAAACACAACCTTACCCTGACACGAACTTATGTTGTTGATGAAATAGATGAATTGCCGGAATTATTACTGAAAAAATGGTATAAATCTTTCATAACAATCCTGAAGATCGATCAATGGGCTTATATAAGTCTTGGAACTTTCATACTTACTCTCGCGTTGCTGCTGATTTATCTTTTTATACGCCGTATAAATCTCAGAAAACTATCATTCTGGTTATCTGTCGCTTTTTTTGTGATCTCTGCTGCAACTTTTATTTTTGCCTATCATCAGAAAAAAAATGTTTATGATAACGATTGGGCAATCATCCTATCTCCTTCCGTAACAATTAAAGGATCCCCTGATCATAGCGGAACTGATCTTTTCCAGTTGCATGAGGGAACAAAAGTTAAAATTATCGATCAACTGGGTGAGTGGAGAGAGATCAGACTCAGTGATGGTAATGTGGGGTGGCTGAGAGAAGAGGATTTGATTAAACTTTAATAGTTATATTTAAGCCATCGTTTCAAATCATCTAAAGCTATGATGTCAAAACACAAACCCACTGAGGAAGAAATCAGTCAAACGGATAGCTGGGGAACATGGAGCAAGGAACCTTCCGAATTCCCTTGGTTCTATGATGAAAAAGAAACATGCTTAATCCTTGAAGGTTCTGCGACCGTTACAGCTGCCGATGGTTCTGTGATGAGTTTTGAAAAAGGCGACCTGGTTACCTTCGAAGCCGGACTGGAATGTACCTGGAAGATTGATCAGGCAATCAAGAAGAAATATAAATTCGGTTGAGTAATGAATTTTTAATTGAAATAAGTCATCCCGATCCGCCGAGGCGGAGAGGGATCTCGTTATCATTATGAACCAACCATGATTTGGATTGCTATAAATAATGAGGTTCTGTGAAAAAGAATGCAGATGATTGCAATCCAGGGGAGATCCCTCAGTCGCTTCTCTCCTTCGGGATGACTTGATTATTAAAATGTGAATTTCTGTTTGGAGCATAACTGAATATCAATGAATGACTTCTTAATGACGCTAAATGACAACCTGAAACTACCGGGTACAACAGAAACAATAGAAACAATAGAAACAACTATCAAAGTATCTTTGAATAAATTTTCACAATGAATTCACTTTTCCTGGCTCTCTTCGCCTTTGCAGGGTATATCCTGGCTTACAGAACATATGGAAGATTCCTGAGCAGAAGATTATTTAAACTTGATGATCAGGCGACCATGCCGTCTCATAAATATTATGACGGTGTGGATTTTGTACCGGCAAAAAAACATATCATATTCGGTCATCACTTTACTACGATTGCAGGCCTTGGGCCTATTGTCGGACCGGCTATCGGTATCATCTGGGGCTGGTTACCGGCATTTATCTGGGTCTTCCTGGGTTCCATCTTCATGGGTGCTGTTCATGATTTCTCCACACTGGTTGTATCAGCCAGAAGCCAGGGCAAAAGTATAGGGCAACTGACAGGTGATTTAATCAGTCCGGGTACCAGCTATGTGTTCCAGTTCATCATGCAGCTTCTTTTATTTATTGTATTGTCCGTTTTTGCGATGATCGTCGGGGTATTGTTTGAACTTTATCCTGAAGCGGTTTTTCCGGTTTGGATGCAGATACCTATAGCTGTCTGGCTTGGCTGGCAAATCAGAAAAGGTAAAAATGATCTTATTTATTCAATTATTGCCGTCATTATGATGTATGTGACAATTGTTGCCGGTGTTTATCTGCCTGTCAGCGTACCTCCGGTATTCGGTTCATCTGTCATTACCTGGTGCATCATACTGTTCATCTATGTTTTCTTTGCATCCACCATACCTGTCCAGAAGCTATTGCAGCCAAGGGACTACATCAATTCGCATCAGCTTCTTGTTGCCATGGTATTACTGGTTGCAGGATTATTTGTTGCTCATCCTGTTATTACAGCACCGGCAATAAACAGCGATGCATTCACCGGACATAATGATATTCCCGGCCTTATGCCGGTTCTTTTTATTACCATAGCATGCGGTGCAATATCAGGATTTCATTCTCTGGCAAGTTCAGGAACCACAGTGAAACAGGTTGATAAAGAGAAGGATACTCTTTTTATAGGATATGGTGGGATGTTATGGGAGAGTTTCCTCGCCGTTCTTGTGCTAATGGCTGTTGCCGGAGGTTTGGGAATGGGCTTTGAAGACGATGGGAAGTTTTATTCCGGTATTGGTGCTTTCAGGCACCATTACAGCTCATGGGCAGCATTCAGTGGTATAGATGCAAAACTTGAAGCATTCGTAATCGGTGCATCAAACCTTTTTAAAAGCCTGGGACTACCACCGTTATTTGGTAAATCGCTGATCGCTGTTTTCATCGTAAGTTTTGCCAATACAACAATTGATTCTGCGACAAGGATACAAAGGTTATCCCTTCAGGAGATATTTAAGGACAAAACCGGCCGCATCAGGAAACCTTTCAACAACAGGTATGTCGCAACCTTTTTTGTCGTCCTGGCAGCCATGATCATGACATTCATTAAGCCAGGTGCAACAGGCGCCCTGATATTATGGCCCTTATTTGGTTCCCTTAACCAGTTACTGGCTGCCCTGGCACTCGGTGTTGTATCTCTTTATTTATATTATAAAGGGAAAAATATTATGCTTACGCTTATCCCGATGATATTTGTTCTTTTCGTTACTTTATGGGCTATGGTAAGTAATCTTTCAGATTTCTTTGTTAAGAAAGAATACTTATTAACGGCTCTTTCGGCAGTTATTATTATCCTTACATCATGGCTGCTTGTATCAGGTATGACTGCACTGATCAAATACGGCAGGAAGGGCAGAGATAGCGTAAATGTATCATCATCAACAGTGTAATATCAGACAATCAGATAAATCGTATTTCAAAGGAATCAAAATTTCTGACGGCTCCCTCTGAGATAATAGTATCATTGATCCATCCTCCGCCCGGGCCTGTATGACACCATTGAATAAATTCCTTCATGTCCTCATCATTTCCTTCTGCTTCAAGGTAGACTGAACCGTCGGGTTCATTGCGTACAAAGCCTTTTATATTATAATACCGGGCAACAGATCTGGCTGAATATCTGAATCCTACTCCCTGAACGCGTCCGGTTATTCTGATATTATAATGTTTCATATACCTGGAAACTTCTTTGAAATATGATTATCTGGACAAAATAATATTCCCGTAATCAAATATATTAATATTAAATTAAAGACGTTTTTAGAAGTGATGTCATCCCGAAGGAGCGAAGCCTGCCTACCCGGCAGGCAGGCTACTGAGGGATCTCGCCGAACCTGATTAAGTCGTCGGTTATGAGGTGTTATTGCTTCTTCTCCGGCGAATTGAGGAAGCTGACGTGGTCTATATAAAAGATAATCTTTATTGATTACGAGGTCCCTCCTCACTTCGTTCGTCGGGATGACTTACCCCATTCTTAGGTTCAGTAAATCTTAATTTATTAATAATTTTAACGTGTTGTGCGATTAAACTGGCGATATTGATAATGAGGAATTTGCAGAGC
>CAZRHW010000422.1:0-3588 GCA_964599785.1 uncultured Bacteroides sp.
CCACACTCACACCCAAACTCACCAATTTACAAATAAACTAATAAACCAATTTACTGTTTTCCCATAGCCTTCCTCCCTAATTCTCCTTCAGAATATTATCATCATATTCAATCTCAAACCGGAGCTTATGCCTTGCCTCCTCCTGAGCCAGTGTCAGAAAAATATTTTTTGCTGTTGCATCATCCGTTCTGTCTGCAAGGTCGGAGTATAACCTGAAGGCAGCTTTTTCTTCCTTCATGGCAACGATCAGGGCTTCCTGGTAACTCAGATCATCTCTTGAGGTGTTGATGTCAATAAGGTAATCACCAATTTTGAGATCCTCGACCTTTTTAATGGAGGATAACATCTTTCCTCCTTTTTTAATTGATTCAAGCTTCTTTTTATGTCCCAGTTCTTCCCTGGAGAATTGTTCGAATACTTTTTGCATTTCCTTACTTTTGCTTTTTTTTGCCAGGTCTGCATAAAGATTGGAGGCCCGGATTTCATCTTTTATAGCAAAATCAAGAATATCGTCAATGGTTTTGAATTCTTTCATGGTTGAAGATTAATAGTTAATAAAGGAAGACAAAAATAGGTATAATAGCAGAATTAGCAAAAGATTGTATATTATAGTAACCTGATTAATAGTCAGTCTTGTTCGTTACTTCAATCATCCGGAATTATCGGGAATTTCCAATCAGTATGAAAAGGCATCTCGCAGATTAGCGCAGATAAATCCGCAGATTTCGCAGATGTTTGTTTAATGGATTGTTAATCTCAGCGAAATCAGCGGTCTAATCTGCGGAATCCCTGCCTGACGGCAGGCAGGTGCGAGGATTAATAAATTCATTAATTCAGAAAATTTAAATTTAATTATAACACAGCTCCTTTTGTGGAAGAGTAGGGTAAATATTTTATCAATGAACAATAAAGTATTTTAAAACAGGTTAATAAACATAACAAAAATCAATATTACCTGCGGTCAAAAATATTACTTTTGCCTCTTACTATTCTGTAACCATTTTGGAGAGTCCGGAATTTCAGGATATAGGTTTAACATTTTAACAATTTGACAATTTAACCATTAAGCCATTTAATAATCATCCAGTTCTGTAAAAATGAACAAGATTGTAGATAAAGAATATTTCTCCGATGCGGTTGTAAAACTTGTTATAGAGGCGCCATATATAGCTCAAAGCCGTAAAGCGGGGCATTTTGTAATTGTACGACCGGGGCAGAAAGGAGAAAGGATACCACTCACCATTGCCGAAGCGGATACTGAAAGGAGTACGATTACGATCATTATACAGAAGGTAGGCGTAAGTTCCATTAAGCTGTGTAACCTGGAAGTCGGAGATTATATCACGGATGTTGTGGGCCCGCTGGGTAGGCCTACGCATGTGCAAAAGTTTGGAACAGTGCTGGCTTCAGGCGGAGGTGTTGGTGTTGCACCTATGCTGCCGATCGTTGAGGCTATGAAGAAGGCAGGGAACAGGGTTATCACCGTCCTGGCGGCCAGGCATAAAGAACTGATCATACTTGAAGAACAGATGCGAAAATATTCTGATGAAGTGGTTATCATGACAGATGACGGGTCTTATGGAAAGAAGGGGCTGGTGACAGATGGTATGGAAGAAATTATCAAACGTGAAAAAATTCATCAGGTCATTACTGTCGGCCCGGCAATCATGATGAAATATGTTGCCCTTCTGACCAGGAAATATAAGATCCCAACCATGGCGAGTCTGAATACCATCATGGTAGATGGGACCGGGATGTGCGGAGCATGCAGGGTTTCGGTTGGCGGAAAAACACGGTTTGTTTGTGTGGATGGGCCTGAATTTGATGCACATCAGGTGGATTTTGATGAAATGTTGCAGCGGTTGAATTTTTATAAGGATAAGGAGGAAAGAGCCTATGATCGTTTCCTGAACAAATACAAAAAGGGTTAGCAGATATAAAAAAGCATAGCAGATACAAACAGGCATAGCAGATACAAAAGGCACGGCAAATACGTACAGGCATAGAAAATACAAACAGGCATAGCAAATGGATGTATTACTTGAATATTTAAAAAAGGAAAGAGACCAGGAATGGAGGGTTGAACTCCGTGAGAAGCTGAAAACAAAGGATAGAACGCAGCTGGAAAGGTTGCATATGCCGGAACAGCCGCCGGAGATTAGAAATAGAAATTTTAAGGAGGTTAACCTTGGTTTAACTGAAGAACAGGCTATTCATGAAGCCAGCCGGTGTATCGACTGTCCGAAGCCTACCTGTATTACCGGTTGTCCGGTGGGGATCAATATACCAAAATTTATCAAGAAGATTGAAGCAGGGGAATTCCTGGAAGCAGCAAAGGTCCTTAAAGAGACCAACGCGTTGCCTGCTGTTTGTGGCAGGGTGTGCCCCCAGGAAACCCAGTGCGAACAGGTCTGTTTCTATCCTCAGAAATTAAAAAAGCCTGCTGTTGCCATTGGTAATCTTGAAAGATTTGCCGCTGATTATGAACGGAAAAGCGGGAATATTTCTATTCCTGAAATAACCACCCGTAATGGCATCAAAGTAGCTTCCATTGGCTCCGGTCCGGCAGGACTGGCATTCGCCGGAGATATGGCAAAAATGGGTTATGATGTTACAGTGTTTGAAGCATTACATGAAATAGGAGGGGTCCTGAAATATGGAATTCCGGAATTTCGTCTCCCAAATGAAATCGTTGATGTTGAGATTGATATACTAAAAAAAATGGGAGTAAAATTTATTACAAATTTTATTGTAGGCAAAACAGTTTCTGTTGATGACCTGAGGAAAGAAGGATTTACCGCATTCCTGGTTGGCAGCGGGGCAGGACTCCCGAATTTTATGAATATTCCAGGTGAAAACGCTATTGGCATCTATTCCTCAAATGAATACCTTACACGGGTTAACCTGATGAAAGCATCTGATCCTGATTATGATACCCCTGTGGTAAGTGGCAGGAATGTAGCTGTTGTTGGTGGTGGTAATACGGCAATGGATGCGGTAAGAACAGCCAAAAGGCTGGGAGCAGATAATGCCATGATCATTTACCGCCGGTCCATTGAGGAAATGCCTGCCAGGAATGAAGAGATCAAACATGCCAAAGAGGAGGGGATCGAGTTTTTAAACCTGCATAATCCGGTTGAATATTTTGCTGATGATCATGGCAGGATCAACAAAATGAAAGTCCAGAGAATGAGATTGGGAGAGCCTGATGAGTCAGGCAGGAGAAGACCCATACCTATTGAAGGATCCGAGTATTTAATTGATGTCGATACGGTCGTTGTAAGTGTCGGCGTTTCTCCCAATCCTATCATCCCCCAGAGCCTGAAAGAGCTGGAAGTATCTTCCTGGGGAACGATAAACGTCGATAAAGAAAATATGCAGTCCTCTATCCCTGATATATTTGCCGGAGGAGATATCGTAAGAGGCGGTGCAACGGTGATTCTTGCTATGGGTGACGGACGTAATGCTGCAGCAGCAATGGACCGGTATATTAAAGAAAAAGTAAGAAACATCATTTCACTGATAAAAGAATTTAAAACCATCGGTGAAATTTTGGAGTTTGCATCTAAGTAGGTTTCTGGTTGCTTG
>CAZRHW010000423.1:0-3577 GCA_964599785.1 uncultured Bacteroides sp.
CTCTTTTTGAATATTCCGAACAAATGTGTTTTCTTTTTTGTTCCGATAAAATTTATGCGAAAGGTTTGTGTAAGAACCATTACCAACAATGGAGGCGGGCATTAAAAGGACGTCGTATTCGGAAAACAAAAGAAATCGGCTTATATGACCCAGTACCTTTCAAAGATATAGGTGATGAATAATTTCATATACGCATTATTTTGTCCTATACCCTAATTTTTCACATCTAATAATAACAAAAGGTTATGAAATTTTATAACAAAAGTCATTTCTAGCTTTTAAAAATTGGGGAGCGTCTTCCTAATTGCCATTAATGGCATATTTTAGGTATGAACTATACCCTTTGACGAGGGAATAAGAATAATTTGAAAAAAAACTATCTCACCAGACTAACCTCTAAAAAAACACTCAAATCAAAATAACTGCCCGATAAAACACAAATTAACAACTCTGATATTGTATTGACCGCCCTGTGAATAAACTAACCTCTCTATATATAGGAGGGTAATTTTTCTCCGTTCAATAAAATTCTAAAAAAAGGGAGGCGTGTTGATAATGCAAATCAAAAAAACATACAGCATTGGTGATTTGTCTGAAATTGTTGGTATTTCGAAGCGTCAACTCCGCAACTGGGAAGCGCTTGGATACATACAAGAGCCAATAAGAATTCGTTATGGAAAGCGGAACTATCGCAGATATTCCAATGCTGAAGTGAAACTTATCAAAAAAATAAAATTTTTTCTCGACCAAGGCTTTACACTTAAATCAGCCGTGGTCAAGGCAAAACAAAAAATCTGGAGGTAGTAATAAATATGAACATAATAGTAGATTTGGCAGAATTAAAGTCTCAGTATTATTTGGACAAAACTTTTTCTTATGCCAAAGGTTTAGGAATAGAATTTAAGAAATCAGGTAATGTCTATTTGGCAAGTTGCCCATTCCATTCAGACACAAAGCCGTCTCTTTATTTACATGCTACCAGAGGGAAGGTTCGATTTACCTGTTTCGGTGAAAAGTGTAATGGCAGTTGGGATATTTTCGCCCTTATTCAAGAGATTGAAGGCTGTACTTTTATTATGGCAGTTAAACGATTTGGCGAGCATTTAGGTATAGACGAAGTTATTCTACCACGAGGAAATATAATTAAGATCCGTGGATAGAAACGATTTGCTTGTCAAAGCATACAAAAATCTTGAATGGGCTTTATTTAGCAAAGGCAAACTTGAAATCAACTGGAGTATTCAAAGAAAAGTGAGATATTTAACAGAACTATACAACATAGACCCTGAAGACCTTTTACACAATATTTTTGAAACATTTGTGTCGAAAAAACATTACGAAAAGTTTAACCCGGCTAAAGGGAAATTATCAACCTTTATGGCCCATTATACAAATTTGAGCCTGCTGAATATAATAAAAAAGTATAATCGGCTGAATAGTAATAATAAAAGTATTTCTTTACCAGTCGATTATGAGGATACCTTTAGCCAGAAATGGCGATATTCACTTTCACATCTTGAAAGAATTGATTTTTCAGACGGGCTTTTTGAAAGAAAATCACCCGAGGATTTGTATTTGGCAAAGGAGTTATATGAAAAAATGGAAAAATTTTTCGGGGAAGAAGATTTTGAAGTGCTCCAAGGAGTTAAAACTCGACGGGAAGAAGCAAGGCGTAAGGGCATAGATTATGAAACTTATCGAAAGAGATTGTATAGAAGCAGATTAGATTTTCTACGGGGACTGGATAATGGTGAGTAGATATCTATTACTAATTTATTCTATTTTAATTTTTTTACTCGGGAGAATATATCATCACACCCACAGGCTATATTGTATTTTTTTGATAGTCCGGGGACAAAATATTTTCACTTTTTACAAATTGTTCTGAAAAGAGCGTCATCTCTATAAACTGGCAGGGGCATTCACCTCCGCCCCACAAGGCTGTGTGTCAGTCAACCGACACCGCGAAGCGAGGTGAGTTATGTGGAGAAAAATGATAAACAATATTTCGAAGATTATGCCCCACATATTCAAGAGGTAATCATAGAACTGATCGCATCAATCATCGAAAATAAAAAAAATCAACAACCGGAGGAAAAATCTTAATGAAGAAAATAGCAATTTATGTAAGGTCGAGCAAAGACCTTCACAATGTTTCCTGTAAAGCACAGGAAGACCAAATAAGAAAAGTGGTTCGGGATAATGCAGAGCAAGTCTATCGTGTTTTTTGCGATAAAGCTCTATCCTCCACTCGTGATATAAGACCAGAATTTGACGAAATGTTAGGTTTGGCTATGACCAAACAACCTCCATTTTCAAAGATTTACTGTCTTGATACATCGAGATTTGGCAGAGACCAGCATCAAACGCAGGGTTATTTGTGGGCATTACGGAAAAAATATGGAATAGAGGTAATTTTTATCAACATGCCACAGACCAATACATATCTTGACCCTGTGTTTGAAACTATTATGTCAGCCTTTGACGAACTCCATTCGCAACAAAGCAAGGTCAAAGGTGTTGCAGGTATGAAACAGAATGTAAAAAGTGGCTATCGTGCTGGTGGAAAGGCACCATACGGATATCGTTTGAAAGAAATAGAAGTTGGAAAACATCGAACTGGTAATCCAATTACAAAGACCAAACTGGAGCCTGATCCTGATACAGCCAAAATTGCCAAGGAATATTTTGAGAGACGAGCCAAATATGAAAGCCGGAGAGCCATACTCGACGATTTTTATGTCCGGGATATTCCTTCACCGAGCGGTAATAGGCGGTGGTCGGCACACAGTGCTATGTCTATTGAGGATAATATTGAAGTTTATTTGGGTCATACGGTTTTTAATAAACATAATGAGAGAATTAAAAAAAAGGGAAAGGCTAACGGATATTTACACGGCAAAAAGTATAAATCAAAGGAAGAATGGGTTATTAAAATGGACACCCACGAACCTCTGATTTCCGAAGAAATCGCCAATATTATCAAAGTAATGAAGAAAAGACGGATTAGGCAAATCCCAACTACTGCTAAAAAGATTTATGCCTTATCTGGAACAATGAAGTGCTCTGAATGTGGGACTAACTATGTTGGTGATAGAGGCATATACCGCTGTAATTCAAAAACAAAACCCGGTTTTAAGTGCCAGAATAATGACATATCACAGAATATAGCAGAGAACGCGATTTTCACGCTTGTAAGCCAGAAAATTCTGAATTTCAAAAATATCAAAAGTGTAATTGACCGCGTAAAAGAACGTTTTCAGAATGGTAAATCCGATATCCAGCCCTTGGAGAAAAACCTGCTTAAAATTGAAAAGCAACAGCAAAAATATATGGACTTGTATAGCAGAGGATTGGTTGAAATCGAGGACATAGAGACAAAATTGGCTTCAATCAAAGAACAGAAAAAGGCTATTATCAAGGAAATAGAAAATCAGAAAGCGGTTCAGGGCGCTTTTGAGGTGTCGGACGACGACATCAGGAGTGTGATTGAGAATTTTAAGGAGGAAGTTAGCCAGGCAGACCCTAAAGCAAGGAAGAACGCAGTGTTAGCGCTATTTGAACAAATAAAAATCTT
>CAZRHW010000424.1:0-3569 GCA_964599785.1 uncultured Bacteroides sp.
ATATCCCGAGCACTTTCCCCGCAAGAGCAAAGGCACCACCGGAATTTTCCAGAAATGCCCCAATAATAACTCCTAACACAATGATCAGTCCAATCTTACCTAATGTTTCACCAAAACCTTCATTGACCGATTTGATCACCAGATCCAGCGGCATGCCTGCAACCAGTCCGTAAATCAGGGCCACCAGAAGAAGCACGATAAAAGGATGTAACTTAAGTCTGGAAGTCAGAAATATAATTAATACTACACTTAAAAGAAGATATATAACTACTGTCATGTCAACAATGAAATGAGCTGTTCTAAAAAGATTTTCTTTTGAATATCAAAGGATTAATACTTTTTACTTTTTACTTTTTACATTACACTACCATATTATATTAGTGTAAATCCCTTTTCACATCTGATCCTGAACTCCCTAATAATATGTCGAGGTCTGCACCTTTGTCGGCTTGCTGTACATGATCCAGGTAAATACCTACGTAACCTCTTGTTGCCAGGGGTTTGGGCGGTATCCAGGCAGCTTTGCGCTGCTTAAGCTCTTCATCTGATACATCCAGATGCAGTTTGCGGTGAGTGACATCCAGTTCAATCATATCACCATTCTTCACCAGGGCAAGCGTACCTCCGACAGAAGATTCAGGTGAAATGTGTAACACAACGGTCCCATATGCCGTACCGCTCATTCTCCCGTCCGATATCCGGACGATATCCTTAATCCCTTTTAAAATTAATTTTTCCGGCAGATCCACATTTCCGACCTCAGGCATGCCCGGGTATCCCTTTGGACCGACTCCCTTTAGCACGATGACACAGGATTCATCAATATCCAGGTCAGGATCATCAATACGCTCATGGTAATCTTCGATGTTTTCAAATACCACAGCCCTCCCCCGGTGTTTCATCAATTCCGCAGATGCTGTCGATGGCCTTATCACAGCCCCGTTTTCGCAAAGATTTCCTTTCAGCACTACTATCCCGGCATCCGGTTGCAATGGTTTATCAATGCTTGCAATAACATCACGGTTATAACATTCAGCATCTTTGTAATTCTCTTTCAGTGTCTTGCCATTAACAGTTAAAGTATTCTGATGCAGCAGATTTCCAAGCTCTTTTAGCACCACAGGCAAACCGCCGGCATAATAAAAATCTTCCATCAGGAATTTACCTGCCGGCATCAGGTTTACCAGTAAAGGAATCTTACTGCCTAACTCATCAAAGAGTTCCAGGTTTAATTTAACTCCTATTCTGCCGGCAATTGCCAGCAGGTGTATTACCAGGTTCGTAGATCCTCCTATGGCCGAATTAACAATAATGGCATTCTCGAATGCTTTCCTGGTAAGAATCCTGGACAATCTGAGGTCCTCCTTTACCATTTCAACTATCCTGCGTCCCGACAACTGGGCCATCACCTTTTTCCTTGAATCCACTGCCGGGATAGCAGACATTCCCGGCAGGGTAAGGCCCATGGTTTCAGACATGGCAGCCAGAGAAGAGGCAGTTCCCATGGTATTACAGTGCCCGCTGCTTCTGGCAGCACATATCTCGGCCTCAAGCAATTCCTCCTCAGTTAAATTCTCAGTTTTCAGTTTTTCCTTAATCACCCAGTTAAAAAAACCGGTTCCTATCAATTCTCCTTTAAACCTGCCACTGAGCATCGGCCCACCGGGTACAATGATGGTAGGCAAATCAACACTGCATGCACCCATAAGTGTGGCAGGTGTCGTTTTATCACAACCGGTTAAAAGAACGATCCCGTCCAGTGGATTTGCCCGGATGGTTTCTTCCGTATCCATGCTTACAAGATTACGGAACAACATGGTGGTAGGTCGCATAATGGTCTCTCCCAGAGAAGTAACAGGAAATTCAAGGGGAAATCCGCCTGCCTCCAGCACTCCCCTTCTTACAATTTCTGCAAAATCCCTTAAATGTCCATTACAGGGTGTGAGCTCAGACCATGTATTGCATATGCCAATAACCGGACGTCCCCGAAAATAATCATCCGGGTAACCCTGATTTCTTAACCAGGAACGGTGGACAAATCCCATTTTGTCTGAACCACCAAACCATTCCTGACTTCTGAGAATTTTTCTTTTTTTCACGAGAAAATATTTAAGTTAAATAAAAGTATATCAGCACATTCTGTTTACCATCTAACATGATGATTTTTTGTTGCCGGGCTCCCACATGCTATCCACAAGCCGGGCCGGCGAATCCTCATCTGCTATATCGATGTTGAGCAATATGTTCTGTGCCTTTCAATAAATCGTTTCTGACTTCTCAGGTAAATATATAACTTTCAACTGTCAGAATTATGTCGGAATCATCACAGAATAGGATTAATTTATTTGTAAGTGATTTTTTGTTGTTTAAGGTGCCGGTATTCAAATCCAAAACAGCCACCCCGAGAGCTAATTAATGGCTTATAAAGTATTCAATTATATGATCTTAAGCACATATAAGATGATCGGACTGAAATGAATAATCATTCAATTCTGCCGTCTGTTTTATACAAGACCAACTAACCGGAAGATATGAAAGTTATAAACTGAGGCTGCCTTAAAAAGGCAGCCTCAGTAATAAACCCACCTAACCCTTTAATAACCTGTATTTTGACCGTAGTCGTTTGTGCAACGTGTGATCTGGTTGGCAGGTATGGGGCGAAGTACATGAAAGTCCTTAATATTGGGAGATGCGTCCGGATTATATGCCCTAACGCGTTCAAGCAGTTTTCCTGTCCGTTTCAGGTCCAGCCACCGGCTCTGTTCTCCAAAACACTCCCTTGACCACTCATCCAGGATGAAGTCAAGATCAACCTCTGCGGCAGTTACTTCCATGGCAGCTTCCATCCCGTCATAAGCCGCCCTGCGCCTGATTGTATTGATGTAAGTAACAGCATTGCTTCCATTACCGTCCCTACCCAGCATGGCTTCAGCAGCAAGCAGGTAGGTCTCACCAAGCCGGAACACGATAAAATCGCGTGAACCCTCTTGTTCATTCAAAGAGGGACGCAGGTTGTCATCAATCTTCCAGGGTGATGGGAATATATTAATATTATTATTAGGTACGTTATTATTCCACAAGCACCAGGGTTCACCGAAATCATTCAGGTTCCAGGTAAACACGGCAACACCGGGAATCCGTGCTTCGATTGCATCAACTTTGGCCTGGTCCAGTTCCTCGTCGGTTATCCATATACATGTATCCCCGATAGATGCTCCTGCAGGAATGCCATCTGTTGTGTTGTAATACCAGACAATCTGGAAAGATTTTTCGAACCTTGAATCCACATCCAGTGGTCTGAAAGCCTCCAGGAGATGTGGGGTTGGCCTGAAACGGATCCATGGACGGCCATACCCATGGCCAAGGCCACGAACCAGACCTCCTTTGTCATACGTTTCATACCAGGGTCTGAAATAAAGATGAGTCTCATTACCCCGTGGATTTAACAATGGATTAATGTCAAACTGTACTGAGAAAATAATCTCCTTGTTTTGTTCATTCCCCTGGTAAAAATGACCATTGCCATCTTTAACGTTGTATATCTCCTGATAGTTATCAAGAAGCTCATG
>CAZRHW010000425.1:0-3564 GCA_964599785.1 uncultured Bacteroides sp.
CGTTGCTGAACCATCAGAATATCCGAAGCACGAGATATTAGTGCTGTCAGTAAATGATATCTCCGGAGGGAAGGTGCCATTCAATGGTATCATAATCAAAGGTTTGAATGGATCATCACTTTCAATAAACAAGGTATCAAGATAAATATCTTCGGTCGATGGATTGAAGAGGATGTTCAGGTGGATACTGTCGCCCGGTGATAAGTTAGAAGAAGATTTATTCAGGATATATGCTGAATTTTTAGTATAAATTGATGAGATATCGATTGTTTTTCCTGCACTTGAGTTAATTAATATTAGTCCTTCCGAAATATCATCACCATAAAAATTCAGGGTCGAGATTGATCTGAAATTTTTATCCGAAATAGTCAAATAGCCAAATTGACAAGAATCCCTCAAACAGCGAATAGAAAAACCGTACGTGTTAATGCCAATGTTCTTGTCTACATTGCTGATATTGTAGCCCATCATCCGGCCCCAGGAGTAATTAGTATTGTACTCTGTAGCACTCCACCAGTGGCCGTAGTAACCAGCGGATTCAAATGTACCATCGGTATTATGTTGCCCCCCAGGAAGTGCAGTAAAACCGCTTTCATTGGTTGCTCCGGTGTTAGGGCTCCACCAGTGATTAGTACCAGCTTCTTTTAACTTCCCACCCGCAACAGGTTCTCCTCCGAGGAAATCAGTTAGTTCAGTCCATTCTGAATCAGTCGGCAGATGCCATCCGACAGGGCAAATACCGCGGGTAATCCCCGGATTCGCAAAATCTGAAGGATCATAATCCATCATTTCTTCCCACTGGTACAACCCCCAGTAAATATCACAGTTGGACTCAAGGTCATTATAAATATATTTTTCTATTGTTACATTATCAACAGCATCCCGGGTACCATTAATCATTGTTCCTATATTCAGGTTTTCCTGCATCCACCATTGCTGGCCTATTTTTACGACTTTGTAGATCTGGCCATCCCGAATGTCGATAATTGAATCTGGTTTTAGAAAACCATTAAGTGGAATCGATATCAATGGGCGATATGGATCATCACTATATATATGTAAAGTGTCCAGATAAAGTTTGCCCTTATCAACTGGCATAAATTTTATCTTAATATGGTTACTATCGCCAGGGGAAAGATCAGAATGGAAATTTGACAATTTAAAAACTGAGTCAGCTGTATGGATAGAATTAATAGTAATTGTTTCCCCAGGACTTGTATTGAGTAAAACTATTTCATCAAATGTCTTGTCATCCGTAAACTCCAGCTTTGAAATTGGTCTCAGATCTGTATCAGAAATATTCAAATAACCAAATTGACTTGGACCAATGATACAACGAACCGCGAATCCATTTTCCTTGTAGTCAATGTAACGTCTTACTCCTGAATTTGAATAATACACCCTCCTGGTCCATGCCTGGCTACTATTTGAGTCTGTCGAGGCCCAAAAGTTATCGAAATAACCAAGACCGTCAAAAAGGCCATGAACATAACGATATCCACTTGGTAACGCAGTAAACCCACTTTCATTGGTTGCTCCGGTATTGGGACTATTCCAATGAATAGTTCCTGTTTCTTTTAATTTTCCTCCTTCATCCGTTCCACGGTAATCATCACCCGATTGATTTGCATCATATTGGTTCATGCCAAGGAACATCTCCATCTCTTTCCATTCAGAATCGGTGGGCAGATGCCAACCGGTGGGACAAATACCCCGGGTGTTTCCAGGATTTCCATCATCTGAAGAATTGTAATCCATCATTTCATTCCAATCATACAGGCCTCCATAAATGGCACAATTATCCACTTCATTATTATAACAGTATTTCTCGATTATTTCATTATCAGAAACATCAGAATGAGAACTTCCAGTAAATATACTTTCTATGAATTGACCTATATTCAGATTCTCCTGCATCCACCATTGCTCACCGATATTAACAATCTTATATTGTTGTCCATCTCGCATATCCAAAATGGAATCCACTTTCATGCAGCCATCCAACGGAACAGACATTAATGAAATATATGGATCATCACTATCTAAATAGAGGGTATCTAAGTAATGAGTTCCATTTTTAGGCGGATTATTAAAAACTACATTCATATGGATACTGTCGCCCGGTAATAAAACAGCTGAATTTTTATTGAGAATGTATACTGAACTATTTGTGTATATCGAGGAGATGTTGATCGTTTTATCTGGACTTGAGTTGATTATTACAATGGTATCAATTGTCCTGTTATCCGTAAATTCCAGCTTTGAGAGTGATATTAAATTCTTATTCGAAATAGTCAAATAGCCAAATTGATGAGAATCCCTTACACATCGGACTGAGAACCCATTAGTCTTGTCAGTCTGCATGCTGTAGGCAGCACTATAATTGAAGGTCAGGTATCGGCACCAGGCTTTAAGTGTGGAAGACTCCGTTGAAGACCACCAGTATCCGTAGTTGCCAATATATGTGAAAGCTCCAATATACATACGGTAGCCACCCGAAAGGGCTGTGAAACCACTTTCATTTGTTCCGGTATTAGGACTTTTCCAGTGGAGAGAACCAGATTCTTTTAACTTTTCACCCGCAACAGATGTTCCTCCCAGGAAATCAGTTAATTCAGTCCACTCACTGTCAGTTGGAAGACGCCAACCAACAGGACAGATACCCTGGGTTATTCCGGGATTTTCATTATCCGAAAGATTATAATCCATCATTTCATCCCATTCATATAGACCTCCATAAATGGCACAACTATCCACCTCATTATCATAACAGTATTTCTCTGTTATCCCATTGTTAGAAACATCAGAATGATTTTCTCCAGTATTTATACTTTCAATGAATTGTCCGATATTCAGGTTTTCCTGCATCCACCATTGCTGGCCGATTTCTACGACCCTGTAAACCTGGTCATCACGGATATCAATGATGGAGTCGACTTGCTGGGCTTTGATTGTTAAAACTGATGTTAGGAGCAGAAGGAGGGAAGCTATCTTTTTCATGAGACTGCGAGGTTGATTTCATAAGCAATTTATGAAAATCATCTTAGAAATCCTAAATTAACCCGAAAACAAGAAAAGTCTGCAAGTCCTCAAGTCCACAAGTCTTCAAGTCTACCAGTCTGCAATTCTTCTAGTTTACAAGTCCACGTGATATGTCATTATATCAAACACACTCAATCCCTTTTCCCCTACCCACCAGTACCCAGTATCCAGCATCGAGTACCTATTTAAGCCTTAACCTTTTTCCTATTGCGACAAGTGCGACAATTGCGACCCTGTTACCCTGAGACCTTGCAACCTGCACCTTGTACCTTGTACCTTGCACCCTTCCTTAGCCTCAGCCTTCTTTTAATTCCGAAATCCGCAATCCAAAATCATCTCATCCTGTTTTTTCCTATCTTTAACAAAACTTTCCACAATGACTACGACTGAATTAAAGAAAAGATTGATCAGGAAAATCAACGATATCGATAATAATGAGCTGCTGGAAGAAATGTATCGTATGTTAGAAACAGAAGAAGCTGATATGGAGATTTATAAGTTGTCTAAAAATCAAAAGAGTGC
>CAZRHW010000426.1:0-3551 GCA_964599785.1 uncultured Bacteroides sp.
TATAGGAGGAAGAGGTAAATTACGAGCCGTTAAGTTAATATTTACAGCGGTTTTCAGGTCTGATACAATATATTGATATCAGTATGGAGACGGGCGGTGATGACAAAATTCCCTAAAAAACAGCTATCTTCCTCGTAAGGATCTGATTTCCTGCACAGAATCTTACCAGGTATAATCCTTTTTCCCAACCGGCCAGACCGATTGTTATATCATGTCCGGCGGGCATCAACCGTTTATTGAAAGGCCGGGATATCAATCTGCCACTGATATCATAAATTTCAATATTTACAGGAACTTCCTGGTTCAACACAAAGCGAAGATGTATCTCATCTTGTGCAGGATTCGGATAAATCTCCAGGTTTAATAAGACTGAATTATCGGTTATTCCTGCTGTACTTCCTGCCTGAGCAACTTTGATAATCCTGAATAATGTATCGTTCAAAGAAATTGTGATTGTTGCATTTCTGTTATGGAATAATGTATTCATCTCATAGTTGACGGATACCAGTGTATCATTTTGTTGAGATGCATGTAGCCAGGCGTCTGAAGTTTTTATAGACCAAATAACCGGAGATTGTATATTAATCTCAAAATATCCTGAATCAGCCGTAATAGTTATCGAATCAGGATGAACATCCAGATATAAAGGTGCAGGTTGTTGCCTGATTTTCAATATCTTAATTAGTAAGCTATCAGTCAGGAATATAGTTATGTCAGTTACCCTGGCATTATAATAATCTGTATTTCCCAGGTATCTTATAAGAAGTAAAGTGTCATTTATTTTAAGTGCTTCAATCCACGAAGTATCATTTGTAATCTCCCAATCAGAACTTGCATCCAGAATGATCTCTGCTTCGCCTGGTTCAGCTGAAAGCATTATTGAATCGGGATAAACGCAGAGATAGTGGGGCGAGGCCTGTTGTTCAACTTTAAGTTCTTTTATTAATAGACTATCAGTGAGGAAAATAGTTATTTTAGTTGTTCTAGTAGTAAAGAAATCTGTGTTTTCCGGGTATTTCAAAAGGAGTAAATTATCATTTATCTTTTGAGCTTCAATCCATGAAGTATCATAGGTGATCTCCCAATGATGACTTGCGTAAATAAGAATCTCTACTTCACCCTGATCAGCTGAAACCCAGACAGAATCTGGCATAACAGAAAGATATACTGTGTCAGGATACTGTATTATCTTCAATGTCTGATATAATGTACTGTCCTGTAAGCAAAATTCCAGAATGGCTGTCCTGGTAACGGATAGTGTATTTTCAAGGTATTTAACAGCAAGTATTGTATCATTCACTTTGCTGGCCTCTATCCATTCATTTGCACAGCCAGCCATCCAATATGGAACCAGGTTAACCTCAAACCAGATAAAACCTGATTCAGATGTGACAATGAAAGTATCAATATCACTTATTGGGTAGATTTTTGGTGCATCCTGAGTAACCTTTATAGTCTGAATCTCATTTGTGCCAGATCCGGTAAAGAAAATCTTAGCTACCCGGCTTTGATAAAAATTGTTTTCACTACAATATACAAGCAGTTTGCTGCCTGTTTGTTCAAAGGTAAGCCAATCATGATCAGATTCAACATCCCAGTTCAATGTGGAAAACATTGTAAGTTCAGAAGTGTCTTTATCAGAAGAGAGCGTAAGCGAGTGGGGATATGCTGCAAAGTATTTATTTGAGAAACAGTCAGCTGCATGATGCATTTCCTGTATATTGAAATAATCACCAAAATATCTTAACTGTTGGATATGTTTTTTGTGATAACTTGTATTTGTACCAAGATGCAGGCAATAATAGGAAAGATCTTTATCAGGATAATTCCACTGAGGATAATTATCGACCAGGGATTTAAAGCCAGCTTCCAATAATACACGTGCAAAGTTTTCTCCTGTGATTGAATAATAACACCACAGACCCCAAAGTCCGGAAACCATACCATTGAATACGTGGCAAAATTTAGTACATGGATACTCTTCCAACCAGTAATAATCTTTTTCATCCACCCCGATGCAGAAATAATCTCCTGAATTCCTGTACATGGTAGTAAAAATTCCATGAGCTCCATCCAGGTATTTCTGCTCATTAGTTAGATAATATGCCATGGACAAAGCTGCCAGGGAAAGACCCTGTGCCATCCCTGATACCCATCCGGCTGGAAGGATTGCACCACTATGATTGAAATTAAATTCGTAATGCAGATAATAATTTGAATCACAGTTATCCAGTAACCAATTTGCATTGTTCTCGAATCCCGCAAAACTCAAAGAGTCGGTACTTTTCATATATTCATCATAAAACGCAAAAACTGTATGACAGGTAGTTACAGGGTTACGATAATCACCGAAAGAATAGTGTACCATGGGGATCAGGTTGGAGTCAAGCAATCCCCAGTTTACCGGGCATTCCTGGTAATAATGTATACCGGATTCAAGAAATGCTTCCGATAGTGAATCCAGGTTATCCAGAGGATAGCGTTTGATGAAATTTGAATCAGGATCAATAATAAAATTATAGAAGTCATTCCCGTGAAGTGTAATATCCGGATTCCAGCTAATATACAAAATGGGATACGCACAGGCAAAAGATACGGTACCTCTGATTTCCTTTGTTTCATCCTCCTTTAAATAACCACCACTCCTGCTTTCGGCAAGAATGTAATCCTGTTGGTATAATTGAACGGTTAAGAAATATTTCCCTGCATCCAGTCCATCAAATAAATAAGCGATGGTATCTTTAGATATTACTAATTGCTCGATATTACTGCTATCACCATCATATAGAATTAGTTTTGTTGAATCAACCTGAATTCCTGATGTGGTTATGGGAGTTAAGATCAGGTTAAATGAGATTTTCCCCTCTTCTGCATGCAATAGCATTGATAAGAAAAGTCCACAAAGGATAACTGAATAACTTTTCATCAAAAAAAAAGATTTCTTTTGAGAGTTGAGAAATTTGTATCCATGTGACTTAAAAGAATCTTATATTGAAATTACAAAATATATTTCTATTTAGTGCTATAGAAGTTATAATGATTTCTGTATTTCATAGATCATATTTGCGTGTTGTGCTATTAAACCAATGATATTGAACATTAAATATATGCAGAGCAGCGCTGCAGCGTTGCTCTGCAGAAAATGTTCTATAATTTAGTTACTTGGTTATGTAAATTACACAAGAGGATAACATTAAAAATAAATTCTGGATAACAATACTGGTATCCGGAGTATAACTTAATGAAGGGTTTTACATATTTATTTAAAAATCAATATTTCCTGTTTAATCGCACAATGTATTAACAGTTAATATACAACTATCTCCTTCGGAACTATTAGATTTCCCGCTCTGAATCTTACCAGGTATAATCCTTTTTCCCAACCTGACAGATTGATTGTTATGTCATGTTCGGCGGGCATCAGGCGGTTATTGAAAGGATGGGATATTAACCTGCCGCTGATATCATATACTTCGATATTTACAGGTAATTCCCGGTTCAGTATAAAGCGCAGATGGATCTCATCATGTGCAGGATTCGGGAATGCCAGG
>CAZRHW010000427.1:0-3525 GCA_964599785.1 uncultured Bacteroides sp.
TCATGTGCCACCCCTGCTACAAGACTTCCCAATGCAGCCAGTTTTTCAGACTGAATCAGCTGAGCCTGGGTTTCTTTTAACTGATCAAGTGTAATTTGTAATTCTTCTTTTTGTTGCTCCAGTTCTTCTTTCTGTTCCTCGAGACGGGTATTGGTGGCCATAATTTCTTCCTTCTGCTCTTCCAGTTCTGCATTGGTTGCCCTGATCTCTTCATTTTGCTCTTCGATGACCTTTGTTCGTTCTTTCACTAATCCATCCAGTTTTATGTTTTCTTTCTTCAGGCGAAATGTTCTCCAGCGAATAATAACCAAAATCAGAAAGACCAACAGGATAACATAAAAAACATAAGCCAGAATAGTCCGGTACCATGGAGGATGGATGATGATCCCGACAGATGCCCCTTCTTCATTCCATACCCCGTCATCATTTGATCCAAGTACATGAAAAACATATTCTCCGGGTTTGAGATCACGATATTCTGCATAACGCCTGGTGCCCGCCTCCACCCAGCCCTTATCCAGCCCTTCCATTATATACTTATATTGATTCTGTTCCGCATTCGAATAATTCAGGGCGACAAATTCGAAGGCCAGAAAATTTTGTTTATGTGATAACTCTATTTTTTCAGTTTCAAACAATCCTGCATCGAGGAAAGAATATTCAGGTGAATGGACAGACTCATTATTGATTTTGATATCAGTAATATAAACGGGAGGAACAACATGGTTTTCTTTAATGCTATCCGGATGAAAAACGGTAAAACCATGAATGCCACCGAAATACATCCATCCATCATCAGTTTTATAACAGGTATTTTCAAAAAAGATATCTCCCTGGAGACCGTCTTCTTTTCTATATATTTGAATGGATTGTATAAGATCCGGACCTATTCCGTCCTTTAATACAACTTTGCAGATACCTTTCCTTGAACTCAGCCAGAGATTGCCATGATCATCCTCCAGGATGCCAAAGATGCAATTATCCGGCAGACCATCAGACTCTGTATACGAATAAAAGTTTTCATTTGCTTCATCGAACAGACTCAATCCATTTGTGGTCCCTACCCAAAGTCTGCCGGATTTATCGGTATATATATCATTAATATTATTACCGCTCAGGGAATAAGGATCAAATGGATCGTTTCTAAAGGTGTTAAATCTGAAGTTTAAATTATCGCGACTTACTTCTCCTGCAAAGATTAAATTGATGCTATCGGTTAATCCCTTGGATAATTCCAGCCTGCTCAGTCCAAATCTAAAACTGCCAAACCACATATTCCCGCTTCGATCCTCATTAATAACAATAACATTATCCAATGTTTCGCTTAAAAAATTTCCAGGCTCATTTTTTATCCATATAAATTGCCCACTCTCCGGGTGAAATATATTAATGCCTCCAGTTGATGCAGCAATCCAGAAAATTTTTCTCTGATCCTCATATATCATCCCTATATAAGATCCACTTGTACTTGTAACAGGATTTTGAGAGTAAGGATACCATCTGATTGTATTGTCCGATTCATTAACTTTTCCAAGTCCTTCATCTATAGTCCCTAACCAGAGTTGTCCCTGATGATCCCGCTGAAAGCAATAGGGCCTTATATCCTGATAAAATTGTTCGAAATTACAAGGCTTACCGGGTACAAAATCTGATGATTTAAATAAGCCATATCCATCAATACCAACCCACAGTGTACCCCGATTATCATTATAGATGGACATTACTGCCATTTCACCTTCTGAATTTAATTCCAGCATATCGGGAGTTATTGTATGAAATGGTTTAAACACCAGATCTGATCTGGTAATCCTGTTTATACCTGATATCCATATTGAACCAGCCCGGTCTTGATAAATTTTATTGGCCCATAGATCAGGAACAAGTCTGTTTTTATAATCCGGATTGTAAAAATATTGGGCTGTCTTTTCAGTTGCAGGATTGAACGAGAGTAATCCCCTTAACCAGATCAGCATCCATAAGTTTCCATTTGAATCTTCAGTTATACGGGTTAAATAAAGGTTATCAACGGACCGGAGCTTTGAGGTATTTTCAGGTGATAACTTATAATTATCGAAATTATCTGTTTCAAAATTGTATTTTGAAAATCCATTCTTACCTCCAATCCAGAAATTATCATTCCTGTCAGAAAATAGTTGAAATATCCAATTGTCCACCAGGCTTTTTTCATCCTCTTCATCATGATAGTATTGTTGAAACTTTCCCGTACTATCAATTATTTTGTTTAATCCCCGCCATGTGCTTATCCAAAGTGTATGATTTTTATCTTCATTGATGCAGAATACCGTATCATTTGAGATAGTTTCTGGATCATTAGGATCATGACGGAAAGTAAGGAACCTGTCCGTTTCCCTGTCATATTTTTTAAGTCCTCTGCCCCAGGTCCCGATCCAGATATTACCTGTCTGATCCTCATAAAACCGTACTTCATTCCACCAGTTTAAAAGTATATCCGTGGAGACAGCCGATTCATCAGTTATTATACTATCATTTTTATAGTCTTTATAAAAATTTTCTTCTCTGTTATATGAAAACAATCCCCCTTTGGTAAACAACCAATAGAGCCCCCTGGAATCCTGATTGATAACATACACAACATTGTCTTCAGAATCAGGCTGATCGAGGTTCGCCAGGTGCATCTCAAATGTATTATGCCGCCGGTCATACCTGAATAAACCCTTTGCACTGCACACCCAGAGATTACCTTCGTTGTCTTCGGTGATTGACCATATCCAATCCATTGATGTGCTGGTGCTATCAGAAACGATATCACTCATACGTGTGACTGAATAACCATTATAAAGATCAAGGCCATACTGGGTACCGATCCAGATAAAACCATACCGGTCTTCATACATGCCATTCACGAAGGGAGAGGATAGCCCTATATCCGGATCGATGATTTCAGTTTTGTAAATGACAGGGTTAATGTCAGGTTTAAGCACCCTCTGTGAAAAGATGAATGTTGGGAGCAGTAAAAAAAATGTTGTTAAAAGTTTGGTAATGGTTTGAAGTTTCATGTGAAAAAAGTTAGTTTTTGGTATTTGGTGTTAGTTATCAGTTTTCGGTTTTATGTCATGTAAAAATAAAAATTCAGAACTATCAATATCCGCCGAATATGTCCGGTTGGAAGCCGGACTTTTCTGGCATCCTTCAACGCTACTTGAATGTGTCCGGTTGGCAACCGGACTTGATTGTATTCACCAACGCTACTTGAATGTGTCCGGTTGGCAACCGGACTTTTCTGTAACATCCATCGTTGATATGGTTACCGGTTGAAAACCAGCAGCAACTCTCCCCGATTAACAATCGGGTTTAACTATTATCATCATACGTTACTCTCTGTCGATTGACAATCGGCAGTAACTTTCACGCCTTCACACATCCTCAGCCTTAGCCTTCTTCCCTTGCCCCCTGCGACAATTGCTACAATTGCGACCTTTTTACTTTTTACCCTGTGAAATATTTTCGTGCCTCAAATTTAACCCTGTGAAATGCGAAGCAATT
>CAZRHW010000428.1:0-3520 GCA_964599785.1 uncultured Bacteroides sp.
GGGCCGAATATTTTTGCAAATATATATTATTTCATGAACTTAAAACCTGTTTTAAAAAATGGTTTGGTAATAAATTGTGATCTTACTCATCGCTCAAACCCAAACTCACATATTCACAAATTTACAAATTAACCAATTCACCAATTTAATGCTACTCTTGCGACCATTGTAACCTTTCTCAGTCTCAACCTTCTTGCCTGCCACCCGATGCCTGCCCACCCGTACCGAACGCCCGCCTGAAGGCTTGAGACCATTGCAATCTAAAACTTCAACGTTACCCCACCAAGGAAATGGATCCCGGCCTGGGGAAAGTATCCATCCATAAAATATTCCTCGCCCCCCGTGTAATACCTGTAAATCCAGGCATTGGTCTCATATTTTGTATTGAAAAGATTATTTACCATTATATTCAATATGATTTCTTCCACCAGTTTTGTCTTAAAGCTGTAATGAACTGAAGCATCATTCACAAAATAACTCTTAAGCGTTCTATCCTCCGATGATGTGTTGTCAAAATATTGTTTTCCGACATATTTCGATTGTACTGATATTTTCAGGTTGTTAATAATCTCATAAGAGATGACACTTCCCATAATCACAGATGGGGAAAACGCGAGGTTCGTCTCACCCAGGTCATGACTTATCTGGTAAGGTTCATGAACAGGGTCCGACCAATAGTCCCAGTTATCCACATACTCTGTAAACGCAGGTATTTTATTCCGGCTTAGTGTCAGGTTCAGGTCCCATTGGAACCTGTTGAAGGGTTTTACTCCTGCAATCATTTCAATACCGGCGCGATAACTGTCACGTATATTTGTCATGATGGGTGCACCTACATCATTGATCTCTCCGGTAAGGACCAACTGGTTATGATAATCCATATAATACAGGTTGGTTTCAAACAAAAATTTGTTCAGGCCAGCCTTATAACCAATCTCATAATCCATTAATGTTTCATGTTCCGGCACGGGATGGGCGGGATCGGCATCCACAAAATTATCCCGGTTGGGCTCCCGGTTTGCCATAGCAAAAGAGAGGAAGATACTGTGATTGCTACTGAATTCGTAATGGATGCCAAACTTTGGATTCAGAAAATGATAATCATGTTGCTGGCCAATATCACGCCGGTCATCATCAATACCTGAAATCATGTAATGAATATACCTGTATTGTATATCACCAAAAACTCCAAGTTTCCGGGCAACCTGCCAGTTCAGTTTACCATATATATGTGCATCGGTCTTCACACCTGTACCTCTGTACCATTCGTGATTAATCTCAGAGTTGCCGGCATATCTCGCCCAGATCACCTTGCCAAAATGCCTGCCATCGTATTTGTTGAGCCCTCCACCCAGGAAAGCATTGAACCTCCCTTCCTTATAATTAAAAGACCATATGAATCCATAAAAATCATTATCGAGCCATTTCTGCCGGATAAGGTCAGATGCAGAAACAGTATCAACACCCAGGATCACATTATTTATATCATAGTCCGGCAAATCCTGATCCTGCCTGTATCCTTCATAATACCCGCGTCCGTGAGTATAATGCAGGGCGGTATTAAAGATCAGGTTATCAATAATTTCATAGGAGAACAACAATTGATAGTGATCCTGAGTATAATTATCTGTCTCATTATCATAGTAAGAGGTATCCCCAACGGTGTTGATGATCATACCGGCCGGATTGAAGGTCCGGTCTGTTTTCAATAATCCGGATGGTACGCCGTACCATGCCTGGTAAGTTTTTTCCTTTCCTGAAAATAAATTCACCTTCAGAATACTTTTCCTGGTATACCATGCTCCCTGAAAATGATATGATTTCAGACCGGAGGATGCCCGGTCGATGTAACCGTCGGACCGGATGCCGGATAGTCTCAGGTCAAAGGTGAATTTTCCATCGAGTAATCCCGATCCAATGCTGATACTGTTTTTAACGGTATTAAAACTTCCAAAAGCAGAATTCAGTTCAGCATGTGGCCTGTTCTTAAGGGTGAATGTCTGGAAATTCATCGTTGCTCCAAATCCTGCCGCCCCGTTTACTGAAGTACCCACTCCCCTCTGTATCTGTACATTATCGACTGAGCCGGCAAAATCAGGAAGATCAACCCACCATACGCCATGCGATTCCGCATCATTCAATGGAACACCATTAACCGTAATATTGATCCTGTTCATATCCGTCCCCCTGATCCTGAAATTTGTATATCCTATACCACTCCCTGCATCTGAAGAGGTGACGATAGACGGTGTCATTCCGAGAATATAAGGAATATCCTGTCCCAGGTTCCGCTCCCTGATCTCATCATTTGTTACATTGGAATAAGTTACCGGTGATTTTTCCCCGGCCCGTGTGGATGTTACAATTACTTCATCAGCAAGTATATTTGCTTTTGTCAGTGTGAAGTTAACGGTCATATCCGATTCCAGGTGAATAATCTGTGATCCTTTTTTGTACCCTATATAGGATACATTCAGTATATAAGTGCCGCTCCTTATTTTCCTGATTGAATATTGGCCATCTATACCGGTCACAGCTCCCTGATAGGTTCTTTCGATATAGACATTGGCACCAATAAGGGGCAGACCGAAATCATCGGTCACCTTCCCCGTGATGGTAAACTGAGCACAAACCAGGAGGTCAATTGTTACAAACAGGCATGAAAGAAGTAATTTCTTCATAGCCAATGAACTAATAAAATCAATTATCCGGAAAACACAACTCCCTTCGCCGGCATTACCCGGATCAGGTTCTAAGGGTATGATCTCAGCCCGATATGATAAGGCACCCCCTTAGAGATGGTAATACAAATATATAATTTTTTTTTTACTCCACATCGAGTACTTCCTTGAATGCTTTTTGTAATGTGTCTTTTGGAAGCGCTCCCATGGCCATTTGTGGCTGACCTTCTTTCGGGACAAAAAGCAACGAAGGTATGCTCTGGATGCCAAAAATAGCTGCCAGTTCCTGTTCTTCTTCAGTATTTACCTTATAGACACGCATCTTCCCGTTATATTCTACTGATAATTCCTCAAGTATCGGGGCAACCATCTTGCATGGCCCGCACCAGTCGGCATAAAAATCAATAATACATGGAAGATCACCTTCATATTTCCATTCCTTGTTTGTTTCGTAGTTAAAAACTTTTTCCTTAAAAGTTTCAATTGTCAAATGTTCAGTCATTATAATATAATTTAAAAATTAATGCATCCTGAGATTTAAACGAAATCATGGTTTGATGTCCATAGAACAGCACAACAATTCGTCTCTATAAAAAATCTATTGTTCATTTAAACCGGCAATACAAATGTACAACAGATTTATTCATTGTTTATTAAAAATCTATATATATCTATTTATATATATATTTAGATTATAAAATTAATAATTCAACTTTATTCTCAAAGATAATGCCAAAACTCTTTAAGGATAGAAACCGGAGCCTTGATTCAGGATTCCATGTTTATAACTCGCTATATTTTGTAATTTTGTCACACAACCCAGCAAATTGTCATACCTG
>CAZRHW010000429.1:0-3507 GCA_964599785.1 uncultured Bacteroides sp.
TGATTCCCGGGATCTTCCGCCAGATCGTAGAAAGGGCCCTGGCCGATCCCGATCCCCCGGTGCGCCACGCTGCGGTGGCCTTCCTGGGCCGGCTGGGGACGCGCCGCCCGGAGGCTCTGGCGTTCCTCACCGGCGCCTTGGGAGGGGAGCAGATGGCAGGATGCAGGATAAACAATTGCCGGTGATCTTTAAAGGTTCCCTTTATGCTGACAGGCTGCCAATCGGGAAAAAAGAAATACTCGACACTTTTCAGGTTGAAACAATTAAGAGGTTTTATCATGACTGGTACCGTCCGGATCTGATGGCCGTAATCGCTGTCGGGGATTTTGATAAAGGCTATATTCATGAACTGGTAAATAAACATTTCGGACAGATCCCACCTGTTAAGGAGCCAAGATCAAGAAAAACCTTCACCGTACCAGGACATAATGAAACATTGTTTGCTATTGCTACCGATCCGGAAGCTGCAAATACTGTTATATCAGTTTATTATAAAATGGATCCTGAACTGGAAAAAGATGTAAACGATTATCGTCGGATGATAATAGAACGGCTGAATATCAGGATGATGAATAACCGGTTTTATGAATTATTGAACCAGCCTGAGCCGCCTTTTCTTTTCGGAGTTTCATTGCATACCAGCCTGGTGAGGGTAAAGGATGTTTATTTGCTGGGAGCATATGTCAGGGAAGATGGGATCAACAGTGGACTGGAAGCTTTGTTGACGGAGGCTGAAAGGGTGAAAAAATTTGGTTTTACCCAGACAGAACTGGACCGGACGAAAAACCAGTTACTCAATGAGATGGAGAGATCATTCAATGAAAGAGACAAGACTGAATCACAGGCTTTTGCCGGAGAATATTCAAGAAATTTTCTGGAAGGGGAACCTGTACCGGGTATCGAATATGAATTTGCTGCCACGAAGGAATTGTTACCGGGGATAAAATTATCGGAGGTTAACGAGCTTATAGATAAATGGATGCGTGATGAAGATCGAATTGTACTTATCAATGCACCCGAAAAGGAAAATTTGACGATACCTTCCGAAGATGAATTGCTGGCTCTTTTAAACTCAATTGAAAAAGTAAATTTAGGAGCATACGATGATCAGGTCTCAGATATGCCCCTGGTAGAAAAAATTCCTGAGCCGGCAAAAATTATTCAGGAAAAAACCATTTCGAAAATAAATGTCACTGAGTGGACACTATCCAATGGATGTAAAATAGTGCTCAAACCAACTGATTTTAAAAATGATGAGATCCGGTTTTATGCTTTCAGCCCGGGAGGCACCTCATTAATCTCCAATGAGAAATATGTCTCGGCCAGATCGGCATCCGATATCATATCTTTGTCCGGCCTGGGGAAATTTGATCTGAATACACTCAATAAAAAGATTGCTGATAAAGTTGTTTCAGTTTTTCCATATATTAATGAATTAACGGAGGGATTTGTAGGCAATAGTACTCCAAAAGACCTTGAAACGTTTTTTCAGCTTGTTTACCTGTATATGACCTCGCCCAGGAAAGATAGTTCGGCCTTTTTATCATACCAGGCCAGGATGAAAGGATTCATCCAGAACAGGTCGGCCGATCCTGAATCTGCATTTTATGATACAGTCATGGTCACAATGGCGCAGTACCATCCCAGGGTAAAGCCCTGGTCGGAAGAATTACTGAATGAGCTTAACCTTGAAACTACTTTTTCTTTTTATCAGGAGAGGTTTGCTGATGCCAGCGATTTCACATTTCTTTTTGTCGGCAACTTTGAAACAGAAAAAATCAAACCCCTTATTCTCACCTATCTTGGAGGATTGCCTTCCATCAACAGGAAAGAATCATGGAAAGATGCAGGTATCAGGCCGCCTGCCGGGAAAATAGAAAAAACAGTGTTCCGGGGAATTGATCCGAAAAGCAGGGTCAGTATTATATTTTCAGGACCTATGAAATGGTCGAGAGAAGAAAATTATAACCTGAGGTCCATGACAGGTGTGCTGGAGATTAAATTGAGGGAAGTAGTGAGGGAAGAAATGAGTGGTACTTATGGTGTGAATGTATCCTCCAGTGCTGACCTTTATCCTTTCCCGGAATTCAGGGTAAATATTTCTTTCGGGTGCGATCCCGGCCGGGCTGAAGAACTTACACGATCTATATTCCAGGTTCTTGATTCACTGAAAATTGTTGGTCCTGAGGAGATCTATATCACCAAGATCCGGGAAACCCAGATGAGGTCTTATGAAATAAATCTAAAAGAAAACACTTTCTGGATCAATAACCTTCAAAATTATTATTTCACCGGCCGTAATCCTGAATTGATACTGGATTACCCCGGGTTGGTTAAAACACTTTCGGCTGAAAGGATTAGAGCAACTGCAATAAAATATCTTGATATGAATAATTATGTCAAGGTAGAACTTATGCCGGAATAAAATTACCTGTTGAAGTACTGAGAAAAAGTTCAGCATAGAAATTTGACGAGGATTGTTATTTTTAATAATTTTTTAATTAATATTGCGCGCATTTTTCTTAATTTGTACTTTCATAACTACAAAGCTCAATATGCCAGCTATTTATCACAAATATAGCCAATTAGGAGATGCAAAGGTGATCGCCGGGTATGCTCCTGCATACTTCATTTGGGTTATTCTTGCTTCTCTTTTGTTTCTCCTCAGGAATATTATTGTCTGATCTACCTTCCAAACATGCCCGGGCGGACATCAGTCTGTGATCCGCAATTCTGTTTTCATAAGTTGAGTATCCTAAATTATATCTGCAACAATGGCTATTCTAACAAAAAAAAATAAAATACGACAGTTGCCAGGAACCATCCAAGGAATCTTGACCGGGAACCGTATTCCGGTCGATTATTTTGAAACGTCCGGTACCGGTGAAAGCGATATCACAATACACGCAGGTTCGTATCATCTGGCTTTAAAGTCAGCACAAATCGAAATGTGCAATGTTATCACCTATTCTTCAATTCTTCCCGGCATTGCAAGAAAAATTGAAAAACCTGACCGTATAGAACACGGAGCGGTAATGGAATCCATTATGTCTGTTTGTCATGCTGAAAAGGGAGAACGTGCCACTGCAGGAATCATTTACGGCTGGTTGAACAATAACAAATCAGACAAACGCTTTGGCGGACTGGTGTGTGAGCATTATGGGAATTATGATGAAAAAGAGTTGGAAAGGAGACTGAAAGCCAGCCTTGAGGAACTTTATTGGAACGGTTTCTCAGATCAGTATCATCTGAATGATATCCATATCCTGTCGGAAAGTTTTATTCCAAGGAAAAATTATGGAACTGCACTTGTGGCGCTTTGTTTTACTTCTTATTATTATCCGGTAATCAAATTATGATACAGTACGGGGATCTCCCGAAAGAGTATTCCGACAAGAGACAATCTGCTGTCATTATTGTACCTGTCCCATATGATGGTACCAGTACCTGGATTAAAGGTGCTGATCGTGGACCACAGGCTATGCTGGAAGCATCGGTGAATATGGA
>CAZRHW010000430.1:0-3499 GCA_964599785.1 uncultured Bacteroides sp.
TGCATGCAGTGGTGCAACACGTGTATCGCTGTCTCCTGAAATAAATAATGTTGCAGGGTATGACCTGCTCGTGACATTTTGATATGGCGAATATTTCAGGAGGTATTTATACTGTCCCGGATCATCAGAGGATCCATATTCAGGCACCCACCATTGTGCTACCAGAAACTGATGATACCTTATCATGTCCAGCAACGGGTAGGTACAGACAACGGCCCCGAACAATTCCGGACGTTGTGTAAGGGCAGCACCGACAAGCAGTCCTCCGTTACTTCCTCCCCTGATGGCAATTTTTTCAGGTTTTGTATATTTATTTTCAATCAGCCATTCTGCCGCTGCATAGAAATCATCAAAGACATTCTGTTTCTTTTCAAGCATGCCTGCTTTATGCCATTCTTCTCCAAACTCACCGCCGCCCCTTAAATTGGGAAGTGCATAAATGCCGCCATTTTCAGCAAACATCACGGCAGTGGCAGAGAATCCGGCAGTCTCACTGACATTAAAACCGCCGTAACCGGTAAGATAAACCGGATTATTCCCATTCAGATTCAAATCCTTTCTATGAACAAGGAACATGGGTATCCGGGTACCATCCTTGGAATTGTACCACACCTGTTCAACTTCAATGTTTTCCTGATCTATCGGGACATTCAGCGCTGACCAGATTTTCTGTTCACCTGTTTCAGAATCATAAAGGTATGAAGTGGTTGGAATATGGAAAGAGGTAAAGGAATAGAACAGATGATTGCTTGTCTGCCGGAAACTGACCCCTCCTACCGTTCCTACTGAAGGAAGTTCAAGATTTCTGATTTGTTTTCCGTCAGTACTATAAAATTGTGCTTTGGAAACTACATTTTCAAGTGTAATGACCAGCAATGATCCATTGGCAATGCCCGATGAATTCTCAATAATCCCTTCACCCTCCGGTATGATCTCTGCCCAGGTGTCGGGCAAAGAGGGCAGATGGCTGACAGGTACCCGCAGAATCCTGTTCCTGGGTGCCTGCCAGTTAGTAATAACATATAATTCACCATTATATTCTTCAGCAAAAAAGGCTGCATCAATATCACGCACAACAGTGGTAAATGGTTTTTTTGAACCGGTTTCCCGAATATATACGTCGGTTTTATCAGATGATGCACCGTAATAAACATGAACCACGATATATTTTGCATCTTCTGTAAGATCGGCGTAGATGATCAGACCCGGATCATATCCTTCACCAAAGATCAACTGGTCTTTTGAAAAATCATTTCCCATCTTATGGAAAAATACACGGGCACCGATACGGGTAAATTTCGTATAGTAAAAACCGGTCAGGTCGGGTAGTAAGGATATTCCAAAGTACCGGCCTCTGGGCATCGAATCGGATAACTCGGTTTTATTGTTGATATCAAAAACATGAACAGCCATTTCATCCTCTCCTCCTTTCCTGACTCCATATACCAGTAATTCTCCGTTTTTGGAAGTGGCGACGATACCTACACTAATGGTATGATCCTCGCTTAAACCATGCGGATCAACCAGTACCTGGTCCTCTCCATCCAGTCCTTCACGCATGCATATACTCCAAAGATCCTGATCTGCCAGACGTTTTTGAAAGAAGAACCTGTTACCAGCCTGAAATGGTAAAGTGAAATTATCAACCCGTAATAATTCATTATACCGTTTTTCTATGGCATCCCTGGAATCCAGCTTATCCAGGAAGCTATGCGTATATTTGTTTTGTTCGGCTATCCACGCCCTTGTTTCAGGGCTGTCCTGATCTTCAAGCCACCGGTAGGGATCTTTGATGGTATCCCCGTGAAGGATATCAGCCACATCATCGCGCCTGGTCTCCGGAGGGGAAAGTATTGGTTTTATACAAGATGAAAATGATATGACTATAATTGTGATAAGTGAAAAAATTGTGAATTGATTTTTTAAGTTTTTCATGGATTTATAAATTGAATTCAACATAAATATTGAGTTTTTGAAATAAAGGCTTCTCGCTGATTTGCGCGGATTATTCCGCAGATTCCGCTGATTGTAAAGCATCGGTTAAAAGTCATCTGCGTAATCTGCGGAATAATCTGCGTAATCTGCGAGAAATATTAACCAATTATTGATGAAAGGTCTTGACATGTAATTGTTATAAAGTCCAAAACTAAGCACTATTTCAACACTTCTTTGATCATTTTCCCGATATCTGCAGGAGATTCCACGACATGAATACCGCAATCCCGCATGATCTTCATTTTCGCTGCAGCCGTATCATCTTTTCCGCCGATGATGGCTCCGGCATGTCCCATTCTGCGGCCCTTCGGAGCAGTCTGCCCGGCAACAAATCCGACAACCGGCTTGGTTCCGTGTTCCCTGATCCACTGAGCTGCATCAGCTTCCATATTGCCTCCGATTTCACCGATCATGATAATGCCTTCGGTTTCGCTATCATTCATGAAGAGTCTGATGGCATCAAGCGTGGTTGTTCCGATAATGGGATCGCCTCCTATACCAATACAGGTTGATTGTCCAAGGCCAAGTTTTGTAACCTGGTCGACAGCTTCATAGGTCAGCGTTCCGGATCGGGACACAATACCCACCGAGCCTTTTCTATGAATAAATCCGGGCATGATACCCACCTTGCATTCTTCCGGTGTGATCACCCCGGGACAATTTGGCCCGACCATCCTGCAATCCATGCCATGCAGGTATTCTTTAACTTTAACCATATCCTGAGTAGGAATACCTTCCGTAATGGTTACAATAACTTTTATCCCTGCTTCTGCCGCTTCCATGATGGCATCTGCAGCAAAGGAAGGAGGTACGAAAATAACAGATACATCTGCACCTGTCTGGTTAACAGCTTCGCCGACCGTATTGAAAACCGGCCGGTCGAGATGAACCTGGCCCCCTTTTCCGGGAGTCACCCCTCCTACTACCCTTGTGCCATATTCAATCATCTGCGTGGCATGAAAGGTTCCTTCACTGCCTGTGAAACCCTGGACTATTACCCTGGAATTTTTATTTACAAGTACGCTCATGGTTTTGAAATGAAATTGATTTTCAAATGTAATTATTTAAGTAAAAAGGAAAAAGTTTACCCTGTGAAATTTGAGGTTCGAAAATATTTAACAGGGGGAAAAGTCTAACGAAAAAATTGTACTGGTTGCAATAGTCGCACGCTTCGCTGTCGCAATGGGTGCAGGGTCACAATGGTCTCAGGGTCGCAATGGTTACAAGGTCGCAATGGGTACAATGGTCACAATAGTTGCAGGATTACATCAGTCATAGTTTATCATATATCAAATTGTTTGTAAATTTTCTAAAACACTAACCGATAAATAATGAAAATTAACATAAATAGGTAAAAAGCTATAATTATGTCATATAAAGATTTAGAAATTTATCAGTTAGCCAGGGAGTTATCAATTGCAATTCATAAAATGACACTCAAAGAACTTCCAAAATTTGAAATGTTTGAAGAAGGCAATCAAATCCGAAAATCATCAAAGTCAAC
>CAZRHW010000431.1:0-3495 GCA_964599785.1 uncultured Bacteroides sp.
TGATCTGACCGACAAAAAGAAACCAAAACAAACATCATCAGAAACACAAATAAAGGAGATGTTCAAATCAGAACAAATCCTTGTTTCTAAAAATAAAAAAAGAATTATCGCCGAAGTTCACACGCAATATTTTGATCATAAGGGAGAACGATACGGATTCACGGTCATGCAAGATATCACTGATTATTGGAATGCTGCGGAAGTACATCGATTGAGTGAAGAGAAATACAAACGTCTTGTTGAGACCCTGAGTGATGAATATATTTTTTATTCACATGATAAAAATGGGATGATAAACTATATCAGCCCTTCCATAAAAAAAGTACTCGGATACTCCCAGGACGAAGCGCTGAGAAATTATAAGGAATTTCTCACCGGTCATGAAATGAACAGAAAAGCTCTCGTACATTCTGAATTAAGCCTGAAAGGAATCCTTCAACCACCCTTCCTGAATGAACTTTATCACAGGGATGGCACAACACGCATTTTTCATAATACCGAAATCCCCGTTTTCGATGATTCAGGAAAAGTGTCAGCAGTAGAAGGAATTGCGCGGGATATCACGGATGCCCTGAAAAGAGAAGAGCAACTGAGAATCCATGAAGAAAGTTTCCGGCTTCTTGTTGAAACGATCGAAGAAGTTTTCTGGATATTTGACCTCAAAGAGGACAAATTACTGTATATCAGTCCAAAGTATGAAAAACTTTATGACAGACCGGTTGAAAATTTATATAATAAGCCCGGATCCTTTCTGAAAAGTATTCATCATGAAGATATAAGGAATGTTAAGAAAGCTTATAAACTGATTGAAAAAGGAAAAGGATTTGATCTCGAATACAGGGTTGTGGACCAGAATGGAAAAATTAAATGGATCTGGTCAAAGTCTTTTCTGATTCATGATGAGAAGAAAAAACCTTTGCTTGTTGTCGGCATTGCATTTGATATTACAGAGAGTAAAAATGCCCGGCTGGATAAGAATCTGCTTGCTGCAATTGTCGAAAATACTGAAGACCATGCAGTGATTAAGGATACAGATCTGAAAATCATTGCTTCAAACAGGGCAAATACCCTGGCTGCAGGGAAAAGAAAAGCTGAAGAGCTGATCGGAAAAACAGACCTGGAACTATACGGAGATCATCCCCGTGTGAGACAATATATGACCGATGACCAAAAAGCTATGAAGATGAAAAAAGGAGAGACGCTGGTCAATGAACAGGTCTTTATATACCCTGATGGCAAAACGATCTATTCGCTCGTCAAAAAATTCCCTGTTTTTGATGAAAACAATAAATTGATAGCTGTTGCCAGCATTTCCAGGGATATTACCAATTATAAAAAAGCCCAGAATGATCATGCAGAAAGTGAAAAGAAATACAACCTCCTGTTCACCAACATGGAAAATGGTCTGGGTATCATCAATTCCAATTACCGGTTTACATTTGCTAACCAGGCAGCAGAAGAGATTTTTGAGACCGGAAAAGGAAAATTGATTGGGAAATCATTATTCCAACTCCTTGACAAGGAAGCCGGAAAACAAATCCTTGAAGAGTTCAAAATTTTTCAGCAAAATTCAAAACATACTTTTCAGATACAGCTTAACCAGTCAGGTGAGAAAAAAAGAATTATCCTCATGGTTGCTACACCACAATTCCAGAATAACCGGATTTGTGAAATATTTCTTCTTTTTTACGATGTGACCCAGAGAGTTGAGATTGAAAAAAACCTGTTGTTATCAGAAAAGAATCTCAGGGATGCCAATGCAGCAAAGGATAAGTTTTTTTCAATTATTGCGCATGATTTAAAAAATCCTTTTCATTCTATCCTGAACTTTTCAGACCTGCTCCTCAAACATTATTCAACATATGATAAGGAGGAAGTGCTGACATTTGTCAAAATGATCCATGAATCGTCAAGGCAAACTTACAGCCTTCTTGAAAACCTGCTGAACTGGGCAAGGGCCCAAACGGGAAGAATAAGCTTTAGTCCCTCTGTTACAGATATTTATAAACTTGCAAATAATGTCATCAGCCTTCTTGAAGGGATTGCCATAGAAAAAAACATCCGGATAGCCAGTAATATCAAGCCCGATACATATGCCTACTGTGATGGTAATATGATCAATACAGTCATCAGGAACCTCCTTTCAAATGCCATCAAATTCACACGGCCGGCGGGGGAAGTAACGCTCAACAGCAGATCTGGTTCCAGAATGATCGGGATATCCATAGCAGATGCAGGAGTTGGAATAAAGAATGAAGATTTAAAAAAACTTTTCCAGATAGATGTTCATTTCTCCACTGCAGGAACTGCTAACGAAGAAGGCACCGGTCTGGGATTAATCCTGTGTCATGAGTTTGTACGAATTAACAATGGAAAACTAAAAGTGACAAGCAAGGTCGGGAAAGGGACGACTTTTTTCCTTGAACTGCCAAAAATACCCGAAAATATAAAGGATAAATAAACTTACACATCGAATAAATTAACTGATATGAATTATTTTAAGAACATAGCGTTTCTTTTATTCCTCGCATCTCTTCTATTCAATAATCTCTGTGCACAACAGGATGAAAGCCTGCTCCTGGTCATGGACAAACATAAAGGGCCGGTATATGCAGCTGCTTTCAGCCCCGACGACCAATTCATTGCTTCCGGAGCAGAAGATGGTCTGGTTTATCTCTGGTCTGCAGAAACAGGAGAGATCGTTAAAACATTCATCGGGCATAACGGCAAGGTTCAATTTCTTGAATTTTCACCCGATGGTCCTTCCCTTCTGAGTGCAGGGGGCACACAGATCCTCCAATGCGACCTCGAAACCGGAAGATACCGGTCGTTCGCCGGCCATCGGACACACATCTGGAATGCACATTTCAGCCCTGACGGCACCCGGCTTATCAGCACCGACCTCCTGAATAAATTCAGGCTCTGGGATATTGAATCGGGTAAAATCATCCATTCCTTCGAAGGACATGAAAAAACCGTGCTCGCAGTAGCTGTTAGTCCCGATAATAAATATATTGCAAGCGGCTCGCTCGATCAGACCATTAAGATCTGGGATACTGAAACAAAAGAAATGATCCGCAGCATCGATGCACATGGTGGTAATATTTATTCCCTGGATTTCAGTCCCGATGGAAAACTCCTTGCCAGCGCATCCCTGGACGAATCAATCAAGATCTGGGATGTTGCTACAGGAAAGATCGTGAAGCTTATATCCGGCCACCAGTATGCTGTGATGTACGTCCGTTTCAGTCCCGATAGTAAATTCCTTGTAAGTGCTTCCTATGATAAAACGGCAAAATTCTGGGAGGTGAAGACAGGAAATTGCATTTATACCTTTATTGATCATACCGATGTCCTGAATGTTGCTGATTTTAGTCACGATGGTAAAAAGATCGTCACCGGCTCAAATGATGGAAAGGTGATGGTGTGGGAAATATCTCCCAGGTTCTTCGCCGAGTTTTATTACTGGGACGAACTGAAGGCCGAAATGGATCA
>CAZRHW010000432.1:0-3489 GCA_964599785.1 uncultured Bacteroides sp.
TGTTCGGTGAAGGCATCACGGTGTTCGGTGACCGGATCTTCCAGCTGACCTATAAATCACAGGTGGGCTTCATCTATGACAAGTCAACTTTTGAGGAGATCCAGAAGATCTATTACCAGAACCGCGAGGGATGGGGGCTCACCAACAACGGGCAGGAGCTGATCATGAGCGATGGCAGCCATGTGATCTATTTTCTCGATCCGGAGATGTTCACCGTGAACCGCCAGATCGAGGTTTATACCGACCAGGGCCCGGTCCAGAGCCTGAATGAACTTGAGTATATCAGAGGGAAGATCTGGGCCAACCGGTATTACACCGATGAGATCGTGATCATTGATCCGGGGACAGGGAAAGTGGAGGGCCGTGTCAGCCTGAAGGGAATTCTGAAGGCGGCCGACAGGAAGCCCACCACCGATGTGCTGAACGGGATTGCATGGGACAAGGAGGGAGACCGGATCTTTGTTACCGGAAAGTACTGGCCCAGGTTGTTCGAGATCCGCCTGCAGCTGCTGGGATCAGGCTGAAAGTTCGCCCGAGATGACCCGCACGCTTCGCGGGATGATCTGGAACCTCAGCGGCCCGTAGCCCAGCGATTCCCCGTCGGTCTCGAGCTGCAGGCGCGGGGATCCTTCGATATGGACCGACTCCCCGACGTAGGTTTCCACCCTGGAGTGCTCCACGATGCTGCCGTTGTAAAGCCGCTTCACATTGGCAAGCACATTCAGCCTGCCCATTTTCTTGATCAGGGTGATGCTGTAGAGGCCGTCATCAGCCACCGCATGGGGCACCTGGATCATGCCTCCCCCGTTATATTTGCAGATCCCCACATTCATGGAGAAGATCCGCCGGTCGAGCTTCTGCCCGTCGATCTGGATCTCTGCACTCAGGGACCTGTACCGCATCAGGCTGGCGAAGATGTTGTAGAAATAGAGGAAGGCCCCGCTTTTCCCTCTCTCTTTCATTCTGTTGGACCGCTCCACCACGCGGGCGCCGAAGCCCATGCCGGCGATGTTGATAAAGTACCGTTTCCACTCCTTGCCGTTCTTTGTATAGCGCACCAGGCCTGCATCCTGGATGAAGGTACGCTGCTTTTTGATGGTCAGGACGGCCTCTTCGTACCCTGAAGGAATATTGAACATGCGGGCCCAGTCATTTCCCGTGCCCACAGAGATCATCCCCAGCATCACCTCGCTGGTCTGAATTGTCCCCTGGGAAAAGAGGCCGTTGATCACCTCGTTCATGGTGCCGTCGCCACCCACAACGATGATCTTGGAGTACCCCTCCCTGATCTTGGCCCGCGCAATGATGGAGGCGTGCAACCGCCTGGTGGTGAAGAAGGGCTCGAACCGGATCCTGTGCTTTTTCAGCAATCCTTCGATGGCAGGCCAGTCACGTCCGGTTCTGCCCCCTCCGGCAGTCTTATTGACAATCACTATCCAGTTATTCCTGTTCATATACCCGATGGTCATCCGCTTCAAATATAAACAAATTCTGAGTTTCTCTTATCTTTGACCTGTTGAGATTAAACCGCTTAGAAAGTTATTACCATTTAATGTTGAAAAGGTGTTTATAAATGAAAAATCATTGTTTACAATAACGAAAAGGGTAAAAATAACGGGGGGATCGAAAATAGTAAATTTGAACCCCGTTTCTAACAATCCATACAGAAAAACCAGAGGCCGATGGGCAAAATAATCGCCATAGCGAATCAGAAAGGAGGCGTAGGGAAGACAACTTCAGCTATCAACCTTGGAGCCAGTCTGGCCGTGCTCGAACGCAGGGTGCTGATCGTTGATGCGGATCCGCAGGCCAATGCCACCTCCGGGTCGGGGTTTGATATCAAAAAGGTCAAGACAAGCATCTATGAATGCCTGATTGAGGATGCCGATCCGCGCAAGATCATCCTCAACAGCGAGATTGAACAGCTTGACCTGATCCCCTCCCACATTGACCTGGTGGGGGCGGAGATCGAGATGCTGAACATGAATGAGAGGGAGTACATGCTCAAAAACGTGATCGGGCAGATCAGGGACGATTATGACTATATCCTGATCGATTGCTCCCCCTCCCTGGGCCTGATCACGGTCAACGCCCTGACCGCGGCCGATTCGGTGATCATTCCCGTCCAGTGTGAATATTTTGCCCTGGAAGGGCTGGGTAAACTGCTCAACACCATCCATATCATTCAGCGGGGGCTCAACCCCGAACTTGAGATTGAAGGATTCCTGCTGACCATGTACGATGCACGGCTGAGGCTCTCCAACCAGGTGGTGGAGGAGGTGAGGAAACATTTCCAGCAGATGGTGTTCGAGACCATTATCCAGCGCAATATCAAGCTCACGGAAGCTCCGAGTTTCGGCAAACCGGCCGTACTTTATGATGCGGAATCAAGGGGGGCGGTCAGCTACCTGAACCTGGCCAGGGAGATCCTGCAGAAGAACGAGGAGACCCTGCTGAAGCAGGAAGAGAAAGTATTGGACTAATCAACCATCCTTATGGCAAAAAAGAACGTGTTAGGAAGGGGACTGGGAGCATTGATCGATGTTTCTGACGACCAGGACAGGGAACTGATACATTCGCCTTCCGCGGTGAATGAGATCCCGGTGAAGAGCATCACGGTGAACCCGTTTCAGCCCAGGACCTCCTTTGACGAAGAGTCGCTGAACGAACTGGTTCAGTCGGTGGAGGAACATGGGATCATACAGCCCATTACCGTCCGCAGGGGCGCTGATAACAGCTACCAGCTGATCACCGGTGAACGCCGGCTCAAGGCTGCCATCAAGGCCGGGCTGAAAAGGATACCCGCCTATGTACGCCAGGCCGGTGATGAATCGATGCTGGAGCTTGCCCTTGTCGAGAACATCCAGCGGGAGGACCTGGATGCCATCGAGGTGGCCATCTCCTACCAGCGCCTGATCGAGGAGTTCAGCCTGACCCAGGAGCGGCTGGGTGAGCGGGTTGGCAAGAAACGCGCCACCATCGCCAATTACCTGAGGCTGCTGAACCTGCCAGTTGAGATCCAGACCGCCATCCGTGAAAAGAGGATATCGATGGGCCACGCCAGGGCCCTGCTGGGCATCGAGGAGAGACTGCCGCAGATGGAGGTGTTTGAGAAGATCCTTTCCCGCGACCTCTCCGTGAGGCAGGTGGAGAGCCTGGCCCGCAGGTCCAGGATCCCGGTGCCGGAGGAGCAGTTTGATCAGGGGGATCAGCGGTCCGATTATGAAGATTTAAGAGAGCATCTTTCCCACTATTTCGGGGCCACGGTTGAGTTCAAGCGAAGCAATAAAGGCATAGGCCGCATCGTTATTCCATTTAAATCGGATGAGGACTTGCAGCGCATCGTGAGCATACTCGATACCCCGGGTAAATGAACAGGATCCTTCAGGCGTTTCTTATTGCATCCATCCTGACCACTCCGGCATACAGCCAGAAGCCGGATTCCCTGGACCTTTCGCCCGGGGTACCTGATACCCTGCATGCCGCCCG
>CAZRHW010000433.1:0-3477 GCA_964599785.1 uncultured Bacteroides sp.
ATTACATGCTTTATAGTCTGGATATTCAAACTGTTACCCTTGGCATCCTGCAGGAGGACATGATTGCTAAAACGGATATCAAACTAAGCATGACTTCCGAAGTTATTGCTCTTGATCCGGCAATATACTATGAAATTAAAGAAATCGGCGATCATAAAATTGGCTACCTGGTTTATGTGGAATTTACAGCAGGAGAATATGATGAATATCTGACTTCCCTCGGAAATATCTTCGACACTTTTTCTCTTTCCGGTATCACTGATCTTATTGTTGATTTACGTTACAATCCTGGTGGCGGTATTGATGCAGCCGGATTTCTCGCTTCCGCTATTGCACCTATAGGTAAAGTTCAGAATAGGGAGGTTCTTGTACGTTTTGAATACAACAGTCTGTATAATAACTATTTCCTGCAAAGGGAGGGCACTGATTCCGAAAACCTGGTATTCAGATTTTCTGATAATTCACATAACGTCAGTATCCAGACTGTCTATTTTCTTACAACATCCGGTACTGCCTCTGCCTGTGAGTTTACCATATCCGGTCTCTTCCCTTATATGGATGTAGTCCTGGTGGGAGAAAACACCTATGGGAAATACACCGGTTCCTGGATCATTCCCGATCTTGCCGATCCTCCCCAGCATAACTATGCACTGGTTCCTGTTGTATTGAAATATGCGAATGCCGACGGATATACCGACTTTGAGGATGGACTGCCGGTGGATATTGAAGTAGAGGATGATCTTTTTAATGCGGCACCATTCGGTGATCTTAATGACCAGGTTTTATACAAAGCCATTGAAGCCATTGTCGGACAGGACCAGATGCCAGCCCTGAAAAAAGCTGTGCTGCCTCTTCATTATGAACGCCTTGAAAATAGGGAAAAAGAATCCAGACGAAACTTATTTGTCGATCCCGTCATTTTTTCGAAATAATTCTCTTTGTTATTCTTGTGTTAATTCCTGTATCTCCCGATCAACTCAATAAACTGATCAAAAAGAAATTCGGTATCGGTAGGGCCACCTGAGGCTTCGGGGTGGAACTGGGTGGAAAAAAATGGTTTGGTTTTATGCTTCATTCCCTCGTTTGTCTGATCATTCAGATTCATAAAATAGGGTTCCCATCCTTCCTGAATAGTCTTATTATCAATAGCATAACCATGATTCTGTGAGGTAATATAGGCGCTGTTTGTGTTGACAAGCAGAACGGGTTGATTATGGCTGCGATGCCCATATTTAAGCTTATAGGTATCGGCTCCGGATGCAAGAGCCATGAGCTGATTGCCAAGGCATATCCCCATAATCGGTATATCCTGTTCAAAGGCTTTTGTGAGATGATGAATAGTGGTGATGCATTGTTTGGGATCACCGGGACCATTTGAAATGAATAATCCATCATATTCTTCATCAAAGAAATCATAATCCCAGGGAACCCGTATTACAGTAGTATCTCTTTGTAAAAGATCCCGGATAATATTGTACTTGACACCACAATCAATCAGGATGATCCTGTATTTACCATTTCCATAGATTTCTTTATTCTTAATGCTGACCTGTGCAACGAGGTTATCTTTATTAGGATCGTACAATGCTACATCTTTCTCATCATAAATGATCTTACCCAGCATTGTTCCTTTTTCTCTGAGGATTTTTGTCAGCTGCCGTGTATCAATACCATAAATACCCGGTATTTCACTGGCTTTAAGCCAATCGCTGAGACTCCTGTTTGCATTCCAATGGCTGTATTCGACGGAATAATCTGATACAATCAGTCCGGAAATATGTAACCGGTCAGATTCAAAATATTTCATAAGATTTTGATCCATCACATTGTCGGGCACACCATAATTTCCAATGAGGGGATACGTAAGGACCAGTATCTGTCCCCGATATGATGGATCTGTAAGGCTTTCGGGATAACCAGTCATCGCGGTGTTAAAGACCACCTCACCGGATACTGATTTCTCAAAACCGAAAGAAATACCATGAAATTCAGTTCCGTCTTCCAGCCGAAGTATAATATTATTCCGGAGATTCATGGTGATCAGAGGATATTATTTCCTGTTCAGTAAAGTATTAATGATCTCTTCTGCCTGTTCGGGAGCGATCCGTTTAGCTATGATCTTTTTATCTTTATCCAGTACGAAGAGGGCAGGTGTGGTGGCGATATCGTAAACCTTCTTAAACTCGAAATCATAAGGATTCCAGCAGTTAATCCAGTCATACAATCCATGGTTATTTACGAAATTGACCCATTTAACTTTTCCTTCTTCTCCGCCAAGTAAATTTACGGCAACCACCTCCACGCCTTTCTCTTTTAACCGGTGATAAACTTCATAAAGTTCAGGAGTAGCGGTTTTACAGTGACCACAATCCGATTCCCAGAAATAAAGGATAATAAAAGGAGCCTGTATATCATATAGATTGAAGAAATCGCCGATGTATGGATTCTTCTTAAGGTCTTCGTTATCGGCTGCAGCAATAAAATGATCAGGAGGGATCCTGACAAGCTGTATATCAGAAGCTTTTTGACCCATAAGTGTAGGTTTTGATTTTTCTACACGTTCTTTAAGTTTTTCAATGAACTCCGGATCACTCCAATCGGCTTCCGGTATATAATAATTTTCGGCAATATGTATATAAACAGCATCCATACCCATGATCTGGCTTTTCGCAAAATAATTGAAAAGTGTAATAAGCATATATCTGAAGAGCTGGGGATCGGTTCTGGATTTATTGATAAGCATGTCAACCTCCTGTATCAATGAATCAGGTATCTGGTAAGCCACATGTTCAATATAAGTCATGATTTTCGGTTCATAAAAAGGAGTTCGAAGAAGTCTTACATCAGAAATGTCAAAGTTGTCAAAATAATGTGCTTTATAATACTTATACTGAAAAGCCGGATCAATGACCTGCCCGTTTTCATCTTTGGGAGGATCCGGAACTTTAACTTCCTGTAATGAAAGTAAGAACTTACCGAAGAAAGTATCTTTATATTTCTCGATGAGCTGGTCAATATATTCCATTACTTCTTCATTTAACTCCTTAAGCTCTTTTTTTGTAATGGATGCTGCAGCCGTATCCGATTCCTGAGCTTTAATCTTTTCCTGAAGCTGTTTGGCTTTTTGTGATTGCTTCTGGAGGTATTGCTGGTAGGCATAAAAAGCTGAATTTTCTTCCGATCCCCTGATCAGTATATGATTCACAAAGTCAACCGTATCATTTTCAAAATAAAATTCCTGGTCGTCGCTGATCAACAGATCAAAAAAGCTACCATTCGGAAGATAAACCAGGTACATACCCTGCGGAAGTGCGGCGTTTCCACTGAATACTCCCTCACCACGCTGATTCAGGACAACCGTATCTTTTGGGACAAAAGAGGCATTGAATCTGTGGCCGATCACGACAGTATCAGATGGAAAATCTTTTAATTTTACCTCAATTTTATAGCCATCTGCCAGGAGATAAAATAAGGATA
>CAZRHW010000434.1:0-3476 GCA_964599785.1 uncultured Bacteroides sp.
AAATAACATCTGAACCAGTGCATAAAGACAGGTAATTGAAGATATGGCAGAATAGACAATAAGAATTACTTTTTTAATAAGGTCAAACCGGGTCTCCCCGAATCTGCCAATTTTTATCAGGATTAATCCGTATGCCAGGAAAATAAGTATTTGCATGCTGAAATAGAACAGGTTAAATCCGGTTGAAAGGTTCCTGTTTACAATTTCCCGGCAGAGCCTGAGAAACATATATAATGACAGGATCAAAAAGGGAATACCCAGGTAACTGATAACCATTGTAATGGATTCTATTGAATCTGCATCAGCACTTGTTTGAAAAAGGAAATCCCTGATAATCCCTGAACCGATAATCCCATAAATACCGAAAATATTCAGGAAAATCAGGAAATAAAAAAATGTTGAAAGGTAAGGAAGCCTGTATTTCTGGCTCATCTGATGAACCGCCACAATTGAAAATACCCCGGCGAGAACCGACAGGGTGACAACAATTATTTGAAGTGTTGCAGACAAAATTTACTGGTTTTGCAACGAAATTAGCCAAATTCTGTAAAAACGTATCAAACCAAAGTAGTGTTTTAAAAATTCCGACTTTGGTAGGAATAACATACCGGCAATACCTAAGTAGTGATTTTAAAAATCCTACTTTGGTCGCTAAAATAATTTCACCTGGCGCTATACATTTGAACCGAAATAAATTATTAACAGGTTGTATGGTTTGAAAAAAAAGTAAATGAATTTCAATGATGTTTGTTCAGTAATCATATCATTAAGCTTAACGGAGATTTATTGAAATGTTTTATTTGAACCGGACAACAAAAAAACAATGAATATGGAAACAAATGAAGTTAATGGTACGCTCGGATTTATACCTAAAACAGGACCCAGTTACAATAAAGGATGGGATGTTATGTGGGCCACCTTTATCGAACTGCTGGTAGTAACGATTGTATATGCTTTTATTAATATTCCGGCCGGGGGGGTCAGGTTCGGGGCCACTGAATTCGAATGGTATTTCATTCCGATCATCTTTTTTGGTATTGTGTACGGTATTTTTATAGCCGGTCCGATAGGCTATAGTGTCAGTTGGGTTTTTCTGAAAGCTGTAAGAAAGGAGAAAATCAATATCAAGGATATGTTCTCAGTGTTTGAGAGAAATTACTGGAATACTGTGGTTGCCAGTTTAATAACAGGTGTTATTGTATTTTTCGGAATTATCATGCTGATTGTACCCGGTATCATTTTTGCCTGCAGGCTGGCATTTGTCCCATACCTGGTCATTGACCAGAAAATGGATGTGATGGATGCACTGAAGACCAGTTGGGATATGACCAAAGGACATGGATGGAGTATCTTCTTTATTGGCTTGCTGGCTATTCCTATCTTTATTGCAGGATTTATCATGTTGTTTTTTGGCGTATTCATTTCTGCCATATGGATCTCCTCTGCATTCGCAGTAATTTATCATGCCGTATGCCTTGAGAAAGGACAGTATCTAACGGCTGTCAATGGAGAGAGTGTGTAAGATTTAGAGTGTTAGTAAACAATAAGTTAGCCTACTCTCCTGCAGGCTAACTTATTTTATTTTATCAATACACTAATTCACTAATTCACTAATTTACTAATTGACCAATTCACCAATAACCAAATGGTCGCATTGGTCTCAGTGGTCACAATTGTCGCAATGGTAACAAAATTAATAAGGACATCATACTTCCATACCCACACACACTAATAAACCAATAAACTATCAAATGACTTCGTCAATTAATCAAAGCGGCTTCTTCTTTCTTTCTTATACATCTCGAGCAGATTTTTCATTTCTTCAACTTAGTCAGGATATTGGTTATAAAGATTTGTTGTTTCACCGGGATCATCAGTCAGGTTATACAATTGTCCTGGCGGATCAGTTTCTTTTCCTTTATAGCTCCAACCACCGGATCCGCAGCCATCAATAAATTTCCAATCTCCATTACGCAGAAATCAAATCCACTGGAAGCATCACCATTCCTCCAGAATAATCCACGCCCTTCCACCATAGTTGTGTTTGTAATCCCCGATTTGGCAATCGGGGTGTGACTCACTATCTTTGATTTTGCATAAGTAACTATTAGAAATGCAATTAATCCTCTCAACCACAGGTATACTAATATTCCTATTCTTCTTTTCATTCTTTGTCACATCACTCATTGAGAATGAAAACCGTGCAGCATTTATATCAATTGCAGCAGGAGTTATAATACCGGTGCCTTTTTTAATTCCATTCTTTTCGAATCATATTTATCCTGTCTGGTTAAATATTACATTAATCGGGCTGGTTATGGTACCGGTACTGTTGGTCTTGATTCCGGTTAAAATGACAGTAAGTGATCTTCTACAGATGCCTCTGAAACGATATGATGAGAGGGACACAGTGTTTTCCCGCAGGATGCTTAAGACGGGAACAGATCTTTTTAAAGAATATTATGAAAGGAATCCTGACAAAAAAGAGGATGATGGCATATGGAGGGAAAAGCCCGGCCTGCTGAAAGCCGGTTCAAAATATTATGATCCGGTATTGTTCGCTGCTGCTGATTCTGTTTTTGAAAGGGTAGAAAGGCTTCATGCAAGGGTTGAAGGAGAAGCTGCTGCCATGAGAATGGAAGTTGATTCCGTACAAATATCCGAAACTCTTAAAAAGATGGTTCTGGGATGGGGCGCACACTCATTTGGTATCACGGTATTAAGAGATTATCATATCTACAGCGTCGGTGGCAGAGGTGACAGATATGGACAGGTCTTTTTAAAGGATCACCAATATGCAATTGTCTTTACAGTTGAAATGGATCACAGCATGATGAAATCGGCCCCGGCTGCCCCTACAATCCTTGAATCAGCACGTCAATACCTGAATGCTGGTACGATGGCTGTTCAGCTTGCAGAATTTATCCGCAGCCTGGGTTATCCGGCCCGTGCTCACATCGATGCCAATTATAAAGTGATCTGTCCGCTTGTCGCAAAAGATGCCGGACTGGGAGAGATTGGCAGGCTGGGACTGCTGATGACTCCAAAACTTGGGCCACGTATCAGGATAGCTGTTGTTACTACAGATATGCCGCTCAAACCCTGCAATCCTAAACCGGATCCCACGGTTATTGATTTCTGCAGACATTGTTGTAAGTGCGCAACAGTATGCCCGGTAAGATCCATTCCCTTTGACAGTGAACGGAATATTGACGGGATCAGACGCTGGAAGATCAATGCCGAATCCTGCTATACCTTCTGGTGCATTGCAGGAACAGATTGCGGGAAGTGTGTTATTGTCTGCCCCTTTTCACATCCCGATTACCTGATCCACCGGCTGGTTCGTTTTGGAATAAGGAATTCGTTGATATTCAGGAGAATAGCCATCAAGTTGGATGTTCTATTCTATGGAAGGAAGTAGAACCTGTCTTCAGCAGGGAAATTCGAAATAAAGAAATCCGAAACTCGAAACCTCG
>CAZRHW010000435.1:0-3472 GCA_964599785.1 uncultured Bacteroides sp.
CCCGTAGGGGCTAAATTTCAATTAACCCGGTACGAAGTGCCGGGCAGGGATAGCAGGAATAATCTCAACCCTGAAGGGGTTGAACAAAATATTATAATATCCTGATATCATGACAATTACTAAAATAATAAAATTTATCAAGTCAGCCTCAGGCAATATAACTTTCTGGATTATCATTTTTTTTCTTATCCGCCTTTTCGGAATCACCAACCCACCCCTGGAAACGGAACACAACTGGAGGCAATGCCTGACCAGCATGATTGCAAGGAATTTTCTCGAGGTTAGTCCCAATATCCTCTATCCACAAGTTGATATGTCAGGAAATACTCCCGGTATTATTGGTTCTGAATTTCCTCTTTTCAACTTTATCATTTTTCTTGTTGCAAAGATCTTTGGTTATCAGCACTGGTACGGGCGACTGATCAACCTGATCATCTCATCAATTGGAATATACTTCTTTACCCTGCTGGTTGAAAAACTGTTTGACAGGAGAATTGCTTTTGCCTCCGGCATCATCCTGCTCAGTTCAATCTGGTTCTCATATTCAAGAAAGATCATGCCGGATACTTTCAGCATTTCATTGATGTTCATTGGCCTTTATTTCTGTTATGTTTATATTAAGAAAGGGTCGATGGTCAACATTCTGTTATTCACCCTGTTTAGTTGTCTTGGATTACTGGCCAAAATTTCTGCGATCAGTTACCTGAGTCTGCTGATCATTCCGCTTCTCAACGAGCAGGTAAGCAACAACAGAAAATGGGGCATCATCAATGCAAACATTACGATTCTTTTTTTCTCCATTTTATGGTACTTTTACTGGGTTCCCCAACTGGTTGACACCTACCATAACCAGCTATTCTGGCTCAAAACACTGGCCGGGGGGTTCGTTGAACTCATCAGGTTCTGGCCCGGAACCCTTGAGAAATTTTACTTCAGTTCCCTACATTCATATGTTGCCTTCGTCAGCTTTCTTGCAGGAATATATCTGGTTATCAAAAACAGGAATAAATTGCTGGCTTTCATCCTCGTGGTTTTCGGTTTAACTTTTTTTATTTTCATGCTGAAATCCGGTATGACATTCTCACATCACAGTTATTATATCATCCCATTTACACCACTTATGGCCCTGACTGCCGGATACGCTGTTTCCAGGCTTTCTCCAGGATTTCAGTATATCATTCTGATTGCAATTGCACTGGAGGGTATCCTCAACCAGCAACATGATTTCTTTATAAAAAAATCTGAAATATATAAACTTGATCTTGAACAGATAGCGGATAGTGTCTGTCAAAAAGATGACCTGATTATCATCAACGGTGGTGATAATCCCCAACAGCTGTATTTTGCCCACCGGAAAGGATGGACTGTGAAGGATGAGGTGGTTCCGGACAGCGATAAGCTTCATGATTTCGTTTTCAGCAGTGCAAAATATCTGTTCATCAATAAGACAGATTTTCCCAACAAATTTGACTATCAATGTATTTATGATAATAAACATTTTGATATATATAAACTTACAAATCCATGAAACAAAAACTACTGCTTCTGATCACAGCCGGATTATTTTTTTCCTATTTATCATTTTCATGCACCATTATTGTGGTTGGGAAAAAGGCAACTGCCGATGGTTCTGTTATTGTCTCACATTCGGATGCAGGACCGGATTGCCGTATTCATGTTGTGAAGGGACAATCCTTCCGGAGTGGTGAAAAAGCCCCTGTCTACTGGGGAATGACGGAGCTTGGCAGGTCACTTGGTGATTACGGTCGGGTGATCGGATATATCCCGCAGGTAACTCAGACTTATTCATATTTTCAATCTGCCTATCCACAGATCAATGAATATCAACTGGCTATTGGAGAAAGCACTACGAGTCAACGGGATGAACTGAGAGTTGATCTGAATATTTGCAAGCAGATCATGACGGTTGAGCAGGCACAGGCATTTGCACTACAGCGCTGCAAAACAGCCAGGGACGCATTGTTGTTGATTACTTCCCTGATGGATGAATATGGTTTCCTTCCATCCTGTGCCGGTGAATCGGAAACGCTTGTAATTGGAGATCCCGATGAGGTATGGGTGCTCGAAATATTCAGTATTGGAAATGAATGGATGCCCGGCAGTGGCAAACCCGGAGCCCTCTGGGCAGCTCAGAAAGTTGAGGATGACCATGCCCTGATCATACCAAACTGGAGTATCATAAAGGAAATTAATATTGAGGATGAAGATCATTTCATGGCTTCTTCCAATTACAAACAGGAAGCCATTGACCGGGGCTGGTATGATCCGTCAGGCAATCAACCCTTCATCTGGCAGAATATTTATGCACCTGTACCAAGAGAATGGGCAACAAGCCGCTTCTGGTTGTTTTACAGCAAGTATGCACCCGGATATACACAATGGCCCGACAGGTATACCACCGACCCCTTTAAAGGCGACGATCAATATACCCAGTATGTCGAACCATTATCAATATATCCATTTTCTGTTAAACCTGAGAATAAAATATCTGTCAAAGATGTCATGGATTTTCAGCGGTCCACTTTTAAGGGTACCATCTATGATAAAGAGAATTCACCAGCCTGGTATTATCCTGACCAGAATGGTGAATTAGTAAAAAGTCCGATCGCAACACCTTTTCCGACATATGAAATGAGGAAGGTACTGAAAATCAATAGCCGCAGGAATGTTGCACGGGCACGGGGAGAATATGGTATGATTGCCCAGCTTCGTTCCTGGCTTCCCCGTGAGGTGGGTGGTATTTACTGGTTTTATGTCGATAATGCCTATACCTCGGCATATATACCGATTTATACAGGCGTTACCGATTTTGCAGAATGTTATAAAACCTATGATAAAGAAAATTTTGATGATAATTCAATCCGGTGGTGTGTCGATTTTGTAGATAACCTGTTATATCTGAGATGGCAGGATGCAGTGGAGGACCTGAGACATAGCAGGGATCAGCTTGAAAATACTTTTTTCAGTGAACAGGAATCAATTGACAGGAAAGCAACCGAATTAGCAGTACAAAATCCTGAAAAAGCAAAAGCTTATCTTACCGAGCTTACAATCAGCCGAATGGAATCTGTCAGGAAATTATATATTGAATTGCGGCATGAACTGATTACCCGCTATACTAACAATAAGCAGGGGATATGATGGGGCCGTGAGCCGTGAGCCGTGAGCCGTGAGCCGTGAGCCGTGAGCCGTGAGCCGTGAGTCGTGAGTCGTGAGTTGTGAGTAGGGGATGTCCGGAACAGGGAGCCGGGAGAATTACTTCTTTACATTAATGTTAAAATCTGAAAACTGTTCATGGTCAAAGATTATTACAAAATACTCGGTCTTGAAAAAGATGCTGACCTGGAATCCATCAAAAAGGCATACCGGCAACTGGCAAAAAAATATCATCCTGACGTCAATAAATCACCCGACGCCCATCACAAATTTATTGAGATAACAGAGGCTTATG
>CAZRHW010000436.1:0-3469 GCA_964599785.1 uncultured Bacteroides sp.
CCTGCATTGGAGCCTTCTTATTAGCTGAAAAAAGAAATTCAACATGGTCAGTTCCATGAAATGTAAAATTATCAAGTTTATTATGGACAACCGAAAACCTTGCATTTGGTATTCCGACCTGATTCAAAAGATTAACAACTTTCTTTTCAATCACCGGAATTGTTGCCAGCCTTTTCGAGGAAAGTTTTACGGCAAGATCAGTTAATTTTTTTCTTTGCTCTTCTACCTGTAAGGATAATTTATCTATCAAGTCATCATAAGAGGTAATTTCACCAATTTTTTGTTCAAGTTCCTTTTTCAGATTTATAAGATCCTCGACCGATTGAACCGAATGTTTTTGCATAAGGCTGTATAGCTGATCAATCCTCTCCTGAATAAACTGAAGGCGTCCGGTGTCAATTTCGACTCGATCACTCTGTATTTCAGCTTCACCGGAAATATCCTTCAACTCTATATATACCGATTCCAGCCTGTCACGGAATTCTTTCGAAGAAGGATAAAAATCCGTCAGCTTATCCATTGCATCTATCGCATCTTTCAGCATGCCAAGAAGCGAAGTCCCATCACCTGATATCAAATCCATAACTTTCAATAAACTGAATTTTATTTCTTCAGCATGATTGAGCATATTTGCTTCATTTTCAATTTCATTCAATTCTTCCAATTTCAGTTTTGCCTCATCAAGCTGTTGAAACTGAAAACTGTAATAATCAAGATCTGCCCTGGCTTGCTTTGCTTTTTCAGTCATTTCGGCAAGCTCTTTTTGGCCTGAAATGTATCTGGCATATACTTCTTTATACTGATCCAGCAAGCTTTTGTTCTGTGCAAGGATATCAATGACCTTCAATTGAAAAAGATGATTGCCAAGATCCAGGTTTTCATGCTGTGAATGAATATCAATCAGTTTCAGTCCGAGTTCCCGCAGCTGGTTAATAGTAACCGGTGTATCATTGATAAAGGCCCGTGATTTACCTCCCGGGATGATCTCTCTTCTGATAATTGTAATATCATCATAATCAATATCTTCATTATTATAAAACGTTTTCAGATTAAGATCTTTCACATGAAATACTCCTTCAACAACACACTTTTGATTTTTATCCATCAACACATTTGTATCTGCACGCTGACCGGTTAAAAGTGAAAGTGCACCGAGCAGAATTGATTTACCTGCTCCGGTCTCACCGGTAATAATGCTAAAACCAGGTTTGAATTCAATTTGAAGGTTCCTGATTAATGCATAATTCTGAACATTCAGGGAACTTAACATGGATAAAATCTGAATTAAGGTTACAGGTAAAATTAAAAAAAATTGTATCAGAAATTCCGGAATGTTAAAAAGAAAAGCAGGGAGTCTGGTGAATTGGTAAATTAGTAAATTTGTATATTAGTGTGTTTGGGTTTTGGGATTTAGGATGTGAAGGTACTATCTGCAAAGACCTTTTTTACCAATGATACTATTGATACCTGGGACTATAGCAAATTGCCTTAAGCCTTGCGCCTTATGCCCTGTTTTATTCAACATAACGAAGTGAAGGCGGACAAACGGGAACCACAGTGAAATATGCTCCTCCCCTGATGAAATATTTTCGTACCTCAAATTTCACAGGGCAAGCGTCGCATTTCACGTGGCAGGCCAGGAACCATCCTAACCTGCGGAGAGGATCCGTTGATATTTCGGTTGATTGGATGGGTCTATTTCCTGCAGAATAGTAACCACACGGTTTTTTTCCTCGACAAAGGATTCGCTGAAAATGTTAACAAACTCATCGGCTTTAGCATCAAGGATCACCTTGAGGAATTGCATAAACGGATCAGGTTTATCCCGGTAAACTTTTTGAAGATTTTCAAGGCTTTCTGCAATAACTCCTCTTCCCTCCACAACTTTTTCATCCATAACATCCAGTCCGTGACGGTGATACCGGTATATAAATTCCCTGATTGGAGCGTATTTATCCTCAAGAATATCATTGATCAGCCAGTACCTGTTTTTATGACTGGTGCTTTCAAATGCTTTCCACCCAACCTCCCGCGCATTCTGGGCATTGTTCACAATATTCTCAGCTCTCTGAAAATATGGCGTACCTCCTTCAAAAGAAAAAGAGTCATAATCAAGCCCGAGTATGATATATGCATAAAAAGCCAGTATTGATGTCAGGTTCGAAAGATGCTGAGTTTCATCGAATTGCAAAGGTTCAAATTCAACATAACGGAAATGAATATCATTATCCATATAGTTGAACATCACTGTATTGTAGTTTGTATTATAAATAGGTCGTCTGGATTGGACCTGAAGTGTACCTTTAAACTCATCGGCTGAGATCTGATCAGTTATATTAAAAAGCAGATTGCATTCAATTCTTTCATCAATTCCATATATATGATGTGTCCACACAGAGCTGTTCATAAATTCATAAATTGCCGTCTGCAACGTCTGGAATACCTGTTTATTTGTTCCCTGGACCTGTTGTGAAACAACCTGGATGTTGCATTTCAATTCCTGGCAAAATATCTTTGACGGTAACAGGATTAAAACGACTATTATTATTCGTTTAAACAGCATTTTCATCTTTATGAAGTTTAACTGTTAAATTGTTAAACTGTTAAATTGTTAAACTGTTAAATTGTTATCTGTTTTCATTTGCCCGATAACATCCGGCAGAACTAAGCACTCAGCACCTTTAACTATGTACCTTGCACCTTGAAACCTGTAACTTGTAACCTGTAACTTGTAACCTATACCTGCATACCTCTGCTTTGCTCAATACCTAGGTCTTTTTTTTAATATCCAAGTACTTTTCTAATTCATCAACAATATCCTCTGCCACTTCCTTCTTAGGTTTTAACTTAAATTCCTTTATATTATTATCTTTATCAATAATTGTTATTTTATTCGTATCCGTTCCAAAACCTGCACCTTCATCACGAAGTGAATTCAGGACGATGAAATCGAGGTTTTTCTTTACTATTTTTTCCCGGGCGTTATTAATCTCATTATCGGATTCAAGAGCAAAGCCTGCAAGAACCTGCTTCTCACTTTTTATCTGACCCAGGCTGGCAGCTATATCTTTTGTCGGTACAAGTTCCAGGGATATCTTGTTTTTTGTTCGTTTGATCTTGCTTTGAGCTGAAGTAACCGGTGTAAAATCAGAAACCGCTGCACTCATAATCGCGGCATCACATTCCTGGAATAACTTCATACATATATCATACATCTCCTCAGCAGAAACAACGCTTATTAATCGAATCTGCGGATTATCCGTATTCACCTCAACTGGTCCGCTAACCAGCATAACATCAGCACCGCGGGCGGCACAGGATTCAGCAAGGGCATATCCCATCTTTCCCGATGATTGGTTTCCAATATAGCGGACAGGATCAATATGTTCTCTTGTGGGACCTGCGGTAATGAGGATTTTTTTACCGTTCAATCTTTTTTTTTTGTGGATTTGATTTTCCGGTCAGCAAG
>CAZRHW010000437.1:0-508 GCA_964599785.1 uncultured Bacteroides sp.
ATCGTTCCCATTATGATCAGGACTTTTTTTGATTCCCGGCTTGCCATGTTTGTTCATTTACTTACTGTCCTCATCATTGGATTTTGGGCGCCAAACGGATTCGAATTTGTTTTTTTAAATATCATTGCCGGGATTGTTGCTATTTTTAGTCTTACTAATTCATACAGGCGTGGAATTCTTTTCCAGACAGCGGTTATAATGGTGGTTACATATTCCCTGGTATATTTTGCATTTTCTGTGATCCAGGAAGGAAAGCTTGCAAATATCGATTACAAATCCTTTCTCTGGTTTGGAGGAAACGGATTACTTGTATTAACGGCATATCCGTTGATCTATATTTTTGAAAAATCATTTGGTTTTCTGTCTGAATCTACATTATTCGAACTTGCCGATTCCAATCAGCCACTTTTAAGAAAACTGGCTGAGAAAGCACCGGGAACTTTTCAACATAGTATGCAGGTTGCTAACCTGGCTGAAGAGGCTGCAAGAGTTATTGGAGCAAATGTCC
>CAZRHW010000437.1:518-3467 GCA_964599785.1 uncultured Bacteroides sp.
AAGAAGTAATATATAAAATTGGTGGTGATGCCTTACTGATCAGAACGGGTGCGCTCTATCATGATATAGGCAAAATGACTGACCCTATGTATTTTATAGAAAATCAGACAGTTGATTACAATCCGCATGATGATATTGAATTCGATAAAAGTGCTGAAATTATCATTGGGCACGTTCGAAAAGGAGTAGAGATTGCAAAGAAGTACAATCTTCCACAGCCTATTGTTGATTTTATAAGGACACATCATGGGACTACAATTGTTCAATACTTCTATCGTTCATTTCTAAAAAAACATCCCGGAGAAGAAGCAGATATGAGCCGTTTCACCTATCCGGGGCCAAAGCCTTTTTCCAGGGAAACAGCAGTTGTGATGATGGCTGATTCAGTTGAGGCTTCATCAAGAAGCCTGAAGATGAAAGATGAAAACAGCCTGACAGAATTGGTTCACTATATCATTAATGAGCAGATCAGGCTGGGGCAATTTGACAATGCCAATATTACATTCCGGGATATCACTGAAATAAAAGAAATTCTTATTTCTAAACTCATCAATATTTATCATGTGAGGGTGGAATATCCTACGGAAAAATAAAAATGGTTAAATGGTTAAATGGCTAAATGGTTTAACAATTTAACAATTTAACAGTTTAGCAGTTTAACAATTTATCAGTTTAACAATTTAACAATTTAACAATTTAACAATTTAATCAGGAATATTAATAATCTACAACCGGGTATCTATCACTTCTATTTCGGGATATTTGGAGGGATCAAACGTAAATTGATCTTTCGTCACTTTATATTTTGGAGTGTATTGAAAAATGGTTATTGTATGATTGACGCCCTGTTTTCCGCGAGATTCCAGTGAATAAAGATGATAATCGTGTTGCCGGATCATCATCGTAATTGTATGATAGCTTTTGTTAAGATCTTTTGGGAACAGATCAACCTGGTAATATTCCTCACCCATAAATTCAATTTCCCCTGTTAATCTGTATTTAAAATCATTATCATAAAAAGAAAACAGATTTTCAGGATTATTGAGGAATAAATCATTGTTAGCAGCCGCATTTTCAGGATCGCTGATATAAACTTCTCCGGCTGTCACAACATGGTTCCATAAAGTTTCTCCATTGCAGTGGATCTCGGATTCTCCTATAGTAAGGCAGTATTTATTGCCATCAATAATGAGTTCACCTGAGTCGGAATAAGTTTCATTATCGATGAGGGATTCATACACATATTCAAAATCTATTTTTATTGGATAAGATGATTGAGCTTTTTGAGCAAACTTATCCAGTATTTGTTTTGCAGCAGGATCCTGTTGTGGAAATGCATATGAACACCATGTCCACAGCATGCATAAGATGAAAATGATTTTTTTCATAGTGCCCGTTTTATCCCTCTGACAAATCACTATTCAAAATCTGTTCCAATGTCATCAGATCTTTGATCAAAACCTGCCGGGCCTTACTGCCTTCATATGATCCTACGACCCCCGCTGCCTCAAGCTGGTCAATAATCCTTCCTGCACGGTTATATCCGATTGAGAATTTGCGCTGAATCAATGATGTTGATCCCTGTTGAAATTCAACAATCAATCTGGCCGCTTTATCAAATAATTCATCTTTTGCATCAGGGTCAAAATCCTCCAGTTCACTACCGGAATCATCCTCAATCTCAGGCAGTATGTGAGCAGAGGGATAAGACTGCTGAGCATGAATAAAGTCAGTTATCTTGTCAATTTCCGGTGTATCAACAAATGCGCATTGAAGTCTGAGCAGGTCACTACCGGTTGAAACAAGCATATCTCCCCGTCCTACCAGCTGATTGGCACCGGGACTATCGAGAATTGTTCGTGAATCCATCATGGAGATGACTCTGAATGCAATCCGGGCCGGGAAATTAGCTTTTATTGCCCCGGTAATGATATTCACACTGGGTCTTTGGGTAGCAATGATGAGATGTATCCCAATTGCTCTTGCGAGCTGTGCAAGCCTGGCCAGGGGCATTTCAATCTCACGTCCTGCAGTCATGATCAGATCGGCAAATTCATCAACGATCAATATGATATATGGCAGGTATCGGTGACCTTCCTTTGGATTGAGCCTGCGTATGGTGAATTTGGCATTGTATTCTTTGATGTCCCTGACTTTGGCACTTCTCATCAGGTTGTAGCGTTCTTCCATTTCAGCAATAAGAGAGTGTAAAGTCCTGACCACCTGTTTAGTATCTGTAATGATCGGTTCTGCGGCATCGGGAAGTTTAGCCAGGAAATGCTTTTCAATTTTATTATAAAGTGACAGTTCGACCTTTTTAGGATCGACCATTACAAATTTTACCTGAGCCGGATGTTTTTTATAAAGGATGGAAGTAATAATGGCATTTAATCCCACCGATTTACCCTGTCCTGTTGCACCTGCGATAAGCAGATGTGGCATCTTTGTAAGATCAATAATGAAAGTATCATTTGATATGGTTTTTCCGAGGCCGATTGCCAACTCATATTTTGATTCCTGGAATGTACGGGAACCTATAATGGATTTCATTGAAACAATCTCGGGCTTGCTGTTCGGCACTTCAATGCCGATGGTTCCGCGCCCGGGAATAGGAGCTATAATCCTGATTCCCAAAGCAGATAAGCTCAAAGCAATGTCATCTTCAAGATTTTTAATTTTGGATATTCTCACACCCGGGGCGGGAACAATTTCATAAAGTGTCACAGTAGGCCCTATGGTAGCCTTTATCTTGTCTATTTGGATTTTATAATTGCCCAGTGTCTCAACAATGTTGTTTTTATTGGTTATAAGCTCTTCTTCGCTTACCACAGAATTCTCGGTTTTGTAATCAGTCAGGAGATCCAGAGGCGGAAACCGGTAACCTGAGAGGTCAAGTGTAGGATCGAAATTTTCCAATCGTTCCGGATCTGTTTTGCCAAGGTAGGTGTC
>CAZRHW010000438.1:0-3459 GCA_964599785.1 uncultured Bacteroides sp.
TTGTTGAAATGGTCTTTAATCCAAGTTCAATTGTACTTGGCGATACAACCTGGTTTATCCCGAAAAGCCATATCATTATTGACACCACTGCGATCGAGTTCCTGGACTTCCAGATCTTTCACAAAGACCAGTATTTTTACGCCGACGGTAAGGTATCTTCGAATCCTGCCGATGTTCTCAATTTTACTTTTAATGATATCAATTTATACAACCTTAACGAGGCAACCCGAAACATAGGTCTTGAACTCGACGGTACTCTTGTAGGTTCGGGTACCCTTTCAAATATTTATAAAAATCCCGTTTTTCTTTCAAATATTCAGATCGGGAACCTGACTGTCAATAAAGAACAACTTGGCAATACGGTAATCAGCAGCAAATGGATCAATGATGAAGCTAAAATTCACCTGGAGGCATACTCCAGCCGGGGTAACCTTAAAACTATCCAGCTTCAGGGTGATTATTATCCTTCAACAAAAAAAATGGATATTCATTTAGACCTGGATAAATTGCGTCTCGATCTTGTTTATCCATATCTTGCTGATTATCTTGATGATCTATCAGGAATAATAACCGGCAGCCTGGATCTTTCAGGTAATATCAAAGAACCTGCCTTTAACGGGGAAGTGAAACTTCAAAAAGTTACCTGCCTGTTATCTTATCTGCAAACCCGCTATAGTTTCAGCAATGATTTAAAAATAACGAACAACAATATCCGGTTTGATAATTTCAATATTTATGATGAAAAAGGAAGCATTGCAGTTCTAAACGGTTCAATTACAAATCATTATCTCAGAGATTTCCTGTTCGATCTGAACTTTAATGCTGATAATTTTTATTTCCTGAATACCCGTGAGGTTAATAATGAAACATACTGGGGACGAGCTAACGGAACGGGCGTTATCAATATAAAAGGGAATGTGTCTAATCTGAATCTGAATGTATCTGTACGAACCGAAAAAAATACACAGTTGTTTATTAATATGAATGAAGGGACAGAAATATATGAAAATACCTTTGTTACTTTCGTAAATGTTAAGGAACCCGATGAAACAGTTGTTGTCAGAAAAGACAATACCGAAGTTACGGGACTGAACATGAACTTTGATCTCGAATTGACCCCGGAAGCAGAAGTTCAGATCATCTTTGATCCAAAGGTTGGTGATATCATGAAAGGTAACGGATACGGAAATATTAAACTGGAGATCGACAGTTACGGGAAATTCCAGATGTTCGGTGATTATACCATTGTACAGGGAGATTACCTTTTCACCCTTCAGGGCATCATTAATAAAAGATTGAAAGTAGAAGAAGGAGGGACTTTAAGCTGGAATGGTGATCCGGAAGATGCTGAAATTGATATCGCTGCCTATTATTCAACAAAAGCAACCCCGGCAGCACTCGTCACGGATGCTCCGGAATACCTGCAAAAAAGATACCCTGTTGATTGCCGGTTAATCATGACAGGTAAAATGATGAATCCAAACCTGCAGTTTGAAATTCTGCTGCCAACTGCTGAAGAAGAAACACGGAATTTTGTCAAGAATGCCATTTCTACTGATGAGGAATTAACGAAACAGTTCCTTTCGCTGATGGTTATCCAGAATTTCTCTTCCACCCAGGCTTCTGCCGGCTCAGGTTCCATTACCGGTGCAGGATCCGGAATGGCCGGGGTGACCACGAGTGAGCTTCTTTCGAACCAGCTAAGTAACTGGTTATCACAGATAAGTGACGATTTCGATATCGGAGTCAATTACAGGCCCGGTGATGAAATTACCAATGATCAACTGGAAGTTGCACTTTCCACCCAGATCCTGGATGACAGGGTAATGATTCATTCCAATGTGGATGTTGGCGGATCACAAACAACAGCTACGGCTGAAGGTACATCAATGAACAATATTACCGGAGAATTTGATGTAAATGTCAAACTGACAAGTAATGGAAAACTGAGTTTGAAAGCATATAACCATTCAAATGATGATCAGCTATATTTTACCTCACAGTATACACAGGGTGTCGGATTGGTTTACCGGGAGGATTTTAACACCTTTGGTGAGCTGGTCAAACGCTACTGGAAGACCCTGTTTTCATCTGATAAGAAAAAGAAAGAAAAAATCACTATGGATCAGCCAGTATTCGATCATGATTAAAAATCACAAAAATCATTATTCATACCGGAATTCCCAGCTTCATGCCTTTTTTATTTATAAATTCATTTTCAATATTCATACTATTTCTAACTTTGCAGTTCCTTGAATTCAATTCCGGTTGATTTCAATATACGCTGTGGTGAATTCGTTATACAGCAACGTCTTGTGCGATTGAATCGACGATATTGATAGTCAGGAATTTGTAGAGCCGCGCCGCGGCGCGGCTCTACAAAAAAAAATCTATGATTCAATCACTTAGTTTTTTCAATCGCACAGCGCGTTATACAGCAACAAATATTTACTTTAATTCTTTCAGATATGTTCATTGTAATGGTAGTGGTTTTTGTTCTGGGTTACACAGGAATAGCTCTTGAACATCCACTAAAAATCGATAAAGCAGCTACCGCATTACTGACCGGTGTCCTTCTCTGGGTAATATATATCTTTAGTGCTGAATCCATACTGCCGAACAGCCCATACTGGCATGAATGGTTACAGGAAAATCCGGGAGGCAGCTATATACATTTCATTACCGATCATGAACTGATTCATCATCTTGGTGAGATGTCGGAGATCCTCTTCTTCCTGCTTGGTGCCATGACCATTGTCGAAATGGTCGACTCCCATGAAGGTTTCAAAATCATTACCGACAAGATTAAAACAACAAACAAAATAAAGCTTTTATGGATCCTCAGCTTTATCACCTTCTTCATGTCGGCGGCACTTGATAACCTGACAACAACCATTGTGATGGTTGCCCTTCTCAGAAAACTTGTAGCGAGCCAGCGCGACCGTTGGTTCATGGCAAGCCTGGTAGTTCTGGCCGCCAATGCCGGCGGAGCCTGGTCTCCCATTGGGGATGTAACGACTATCATGCTGTGGATAGGAGGACAGATAACGGCCATCAGGATCATTCTGGATGTATTCCTCGCCAGCCTGGCAACCATGATTGTACCCCTTCTGATCATCACCTTTTTTTATCCGAAAGGACAAATTGAACGTCCCGATCTGGATGTAAAAGAGCAATTATCAAATGAAACCATTACGGATTTCGAGCGCAGGCTTATGCTGATCCTTGGTGTGGGTTTTCTGCTTTTCGTCCCTGTCTTTAAAACTATTTCCCATCTTCCCCCATACCTGGGTATGCTTTTCGGTTTAAGTATTATATGGATCATTACCGAAATCCTCCACCGCAGAAAGGCTAAAGGAATGCGCGGGCAACTTGTTGTTTCAAGGGTTTTGAAAAAAGTTGATACCCCCACAGTGCTTTTCTTCCTGGGTATTCTTACAGCTGTCTCTGCACTCCAGT
>CAZRHW010000439.1:0-3456 GCA_964599785.1 uncultured Bacteroides sp.
GCAGCGAAAGAAATTTTCCATGAGCGGATTTTGGGATGGCTTAGTGTGTAGCGAATAAATCCGAAATCCAAAATCACCCTTATCTGTTTCGCAAGTTTCTTATTTCGTCTTTATTTCGATTTTCGAATTTTGTTTATTCGAACTCCTTCGGCACCCCGCAGATTATTTTAAATTGTTTATCGGGTGAAGTATTACGGTATTGATGTTTTTCATCCGGCATTACAAGAGCAAAATCGCCGGCTTTTATGGATTGTTTTTCACCTGCTTCATTAACCAGCACACCTTCACCTTCGATGACGTAATTCATATGTTCATAGGGATGCTGATGAAAGGGTGTATGACCGCCCGGCTCAACCGTGAAAACCCGGTATGAATAAACCGGGGCACCATCATTACGGGAAAGAGGAACCTGTTTCCAGGCTTTTTCAGCTCCTTCCATCTGAACTTTTATTTTATTAACCTGGTCAAGGGATATTATTTTCATATTATGAGCTTTTTATTTTCTTAAAAATCAGGTAAAAATATGAAAATTAATAATTAATAATTTTCAACCTGTCAGGTTTTGCTCAACCTGACAGGTTGCCTTGATCCTGTCAGGTTGAAGAATATTGGTTATATTCACCCGGTGAGTGAAGTTAAAACTCAAATTCCTCTCCCGCAGCTGGGATCTGTATATTATTGAAACCAGCTGATTCAAGATATGTTTTGTATTTTTCCTGAACCTCATATTCCCCATGTACGAGGAATGTCATCTTCAATTGTTCTTTATCCTGGCAATCAAGATAACTGATCATTTCCCTGTAATCGCCATGGCCACTGAAAGATTCAATTTTTTTAATATCAGCATTTACAGGGTATATATTCCCATGGATCGATACCTCTTTATCACCCCTGAGGATTCTGGCACCCAGGGTTGAGGGAGCACAATAACCGACAGCAAGAATTGTATTTGCAGGATTTGAGATGCTGTTGGCCAGGTGATGCTTCACACGGCCGGCTTCCATCATTCCTGAAGCCGAGATGATGACGCATGGTTTATCGATATGGTTGAGCTTTTTTGAATCCTCTTTCGATGTAATATAAAAAAGCCTGTTAAACCCGAATGGATCGGGATCTCTTTCCATGACCTCAAGGACATCCTCGTTGAAGCATTCGGGATGCAGGCGGAAAATATCAGTGGCATTGACAGCAAGGGGGCTGTCGACATAGATGTCAATTCTGGGCAATCTTCCTTCATTATAGTAGTTATTCAATGAATAGACAATCTCCTGTGTCCGGCCGATGCTGAAGGACGGGATGATCAGTTTACCTTTCTTTTCCAGGCATGTCTGATACAGGATATTCAGCAGTTCTTTCTCAGATTCGCCGGTATCCTGGTGAAGCCTGTCGCCATAGGTCGATTCGGCGATCAGTATATCTGCCTGTGGAAATGGCCGGGGATGTGCCAGGATACGGTTTGAAGGCCTCCCGATATCACCTGTGTAAGCCAGCCGGAGGATGCGATCCCCTTCGTTTATTTGAAGACTAACCACTCCTGAACCCAGGAGATGACCTGTATTCGTGAATTTTAAGGTTATGTTTTCATCAATCCGGAATTTGCGGTCATAAGGCACTCCTATAAACAGCTCCATACAGGCAATAGCATCAGCTTTGTCATAGATGGATTCAACAGGAGGCAAGCCCTGCCTGGCCCTCTTTTTATTGAAGGTATGGGTATCATGCTCATGGATATGTCCCGAATCAGCCAGCATGATGGAGCAAAGGTCACGTGTAGCATTGGTGCAGACCACGGATCCCCTGAATCCCATTTTATAGAGGTAAGGGATCAGTCCGGAATGATCGATATGGGCATGCGTAAGGATGACATGGTCAAGCTCCCGGGGATTGAATCCCAGCTTCCTGTTCATGGTATCGGTATCCAGACCTTTTCCCTGGAACATGCCGCAATCGAGCAGTATGCGTTTGCCTTTTTTGGTGATGACCAGGTGCTTGCTGCCTGTAACCTCACGTGCTGCACCGAGGAATTTAAGTTTCATGATGAAATGAAATTAATATATGTTGTGGTCAGACAAAGATATAGTAAATATAATATTTCGACCTGTCGGGTTTTGTTCAACCTGACAGGTCGAAGTAAATTTTAACACATAACCTGACAGGTTGACTTGAACCTGTCAGGTTGAAAAAGAGTTTTACTACCTGTCAGTTTAGAAAATATTTCATTGACTTTTTGAATATTTCATTAAATTTCATTTTCAAATTATTGAAAATTATTTCTGAAGAAAGAATATGCATATTATAGTTGTCCTGACCCTCCCCACCCTGCCTGCACTGACGTTCCGGCAGGCAGGCTGTCCTCCCCTCCCTACAAGCAGGGAGGGGAGGGATCTTCTGATAAGATTTATAGTAAACTTTATACAGATATATTTTTTCATGATGTATAAATTCAATCATTAAAAATCTCACAAATATGATTTTAAAAACGAGACTACAATTATCCACCCTGATGTTCCTCCAGTATTTTGTCTGGGGAGCGTGGTATGTGACGATCAGCACCTATCTGACCACCACCTTGCATTTTAAGCCGGTAGAAGTGGGGCTGGTCTTTGGCACCTTCTCCATCGCTGCGATGATTTCTCCCTTTTTCGTAGGACTGATAGCAGATAAGTTTTTCCCCACAGAGAAGACACTGGCGGTTCTTCATCTGCTTGGAGCGGTGCTTTTTTATCTCCTCACTTTTGTCAAATCATTCGGCCTGTTCTATGCCGGACTCCTCGTATATGCCCTTTGTTATACTCCCACCATGGCACTTTCCAATTCCCTTTCTTTCCACCAGATGGAAGATCCCGGGAAACAGTTCCCGGGGGTGAGGGTGCTGGGAACCATCGGATGGATTGCCGCAGGCATGACCATAGGATTCATGAAGATAGAAAGTTCGGTCGTCCAGTTATATGTTGCTGCCATCGTATCGGCCATCCTGGGGTTGTATTGTTTCACATTGCCGCATGTTCCCCCGAAAAAAGATGCAAAAGTCACATTCCGTGAGATCATCGGGCTGGATGCCCTGAAACTATTCAAAGAAAGGGCATTTGCGATTATTATCATTGCTTCTGTCCTGACCTGTATCCCTTTGTCGTTTTACTATAGCTGGACGAATCCATTCCTGAATGAGATCGGAATGAAATTCGCGGCCAGCAAGATGACGATGGGGCAGATGTCGGAGATCTTCTTTATGCTGGTGATGCCTTTCTTTTTTATAAGGTACGGTGTGAAGCGGATGATCATGATCGGTATGGCAGCATGGATCCTGCGGTACCTGTTGTTTGCTTACGGGAATAATGAGACTATGGTCTGGATGTTATATACGGGGATCATTCTTCATGGTGTTTGTTATGATTTCTTCTTTGTAACCGGACAGATATTCGTCGACAAACAGGCACCGAAGCATCTGAAGGCTTC
>CAZRHW010000440.1:0-2393 GCA_964599785.1 uncultured Bacteroides sp.
ACTTCTGCTGGTTCAATAAATGAAGTTTTTCCGGTTGCCGACTCATCATGGATGATCCCCCTGATCCTTCTCTTAAATGCAGCATTAACAGGAATAACGGGCCGTCCGTTGCGGATCGAAATCTCAGCATCTTTATCCACAATACCTTCAGTCCGTGAAGATTTCAGTATATTACCAAGAATTTTTGCTACGGAAGAATGTTTCCGGTCAATTGCCTGCCTGATCTGAACCAGTTCCTTTGAAGCGTTGTCTTTCATTTTTCCGTTTCTGGTCATAATCTTATCGATCCTCTCAGCTACAAAGGGAAAGAACCTCACCTGTTCGCAGATCAAAGCCAGGTTGGGATAATGATCTTTTTTAGTTCCTTTAAAAAAATTCAGGATCCCTTTAACCGTATCAAGAGACCTTCTTAGCTCGTATACTTCCTGCAGTTCAAGGTAAGATCCTTCAATTTTTATTTTATTCAGTGATTCAGATGTATCGACAAAGTAACCCGGCACGAATGCTTCTTCCCTGTTTATGCGAAGGAATTCATACGTTTCCCTGAGAAGCCGGTCGATCATATCAAGCCCGGGGGAAAAACTAACCTGTGCAACCTTTGTCTTCCCTAATTCAGAAAGGCATTTTTTACCGACCAGTTCTCTGATCCGGTCAAAACCGATCTTTTGTTCAAAATCTTTGGGATAGATCACTTTTGTAATTCCTTCCGTATAAATTATTTTCAATAAAATTATTTAAAAAATCAATTTGGTCTTTTAACAAGTAGTGCATCTGCAAGATCTGAGGTGAAGATCACATGTTCCTTCTTTGCATCCGTCGGCTGATAATCAGATTTAAAGACATATATATACTCGTCATCAGGGACAGGCGCCTCCCGGTCGACAGCGTTCAGCCAGTCCAGGTGCCATAATTGTCTGTAATAATTCATGGTAGGTTCAAAATACCAACTTACTCCAAGGCTAACCGGTATTTTTCTGTCGGGCTGTTGATGATAATCCTTCACAATGGCTTTCATCGCAACTTTTGTATCAGCGTCGTATTCCCAATCCCTGTAATACCTCATATTCAGCTTACTGCTAAAATTATAGACTGTTAACAAGGTTAACATTATCATTAATCCAGTAAAAATATTATTAAGTTTGTTAATCTTCAGGAAATCAAGTGAAGAGATATTCAAAACAATTAACGGATAAAGAAAAAGAGCGAATCTTTGGATTGGAAAATCGATACCGATGATGAAATGAGCCAGGTTAATGAATACTGCGATTAAAACTGTTAACCAATTCACTATAATAACCGGTCTTATTCGGACCAGCTCCTTCGATTCTTCTGTAAAGGTTTTATACACTGAATAAAGAAAAACTGCGAGAATTACGGTACAAATAAATTTAACCAACACTGATGTCCAGAATGGTGATATCCCAAAATAAGATTGAACGATAAGCGAGCGGAAAGTGTCGTGCACAAATCCGGTTTTTCCTCCGAAATCTAAAGACAACCACTTTAGGGTTCTTCTGAATGGTTCGAATGCTGTTAAGAAAATTAATAACAGAAAAATCAGGTTGATTCCGTTTTGTCTGAAGATCCACCGAAAGAATTTTATGGAGTCATGTTCTTTATCCAGTAAAAGTACCAGATTGAATATTAACAGTGCTGATATGTAATAGTGAACAAGTGTAAAGTTACTGAATATGGCCAGAAAGGCTCCCAGATTAAAGAATATAAGGTTTGTCTTTAATTTTGTATCAAAATAGTTAATGAGGTGGTATAAACTCATCATTAAAAATCCTATGGAAAGCCCGTAACCCCTGGCAAGCCCAAAAAAATCAATTAAATAAGGATTAAGTATTATTAGCAAGAATGGAAAAATGATGAGTTTTCGGTTTGTTTTCCTGATTATGAGAAAGGAATAAATTAAATATAACAGAAAGCTTAGGTTATTCGGTAACCTAACAGCCAGTTCAGAACCCCCGAACAGATAATCCGAACCCTTTACAAGCAGGGTGTTGAGAATATGATTATTTGTATAGGCAATTTTATAGGAAATGATATCCATGAATTTCTGGGGTACAAAATGAAGGTAAGTGAAGCTTTCATCATGGGTTAGTGAGGTTACGGCTGATTTGAAGACAACAAAACAAAATATTGAAATACCAATCAGGATACAGATCAGATTTTGGATCTTCGTTGTTTTTATCTCATTAATGAAGGATACCAATATCATATATTATGAAAGCAAGATTATTTCAAAAGTAGACATTTTTATTATTCTTTTTCAAACCGATTGAGTGCCCGATAAAACTTAACAATTAAATTATTACGGATATATACAGAACAGCGCCTTCATGGTTTATCAGGAGACCAGCTATTTTTAAAATATTAATATCTTTGTT
>CAZRHW010000440.1:2403-3456 GCA_964599785.1 uncultured Bacteroides sp.
CAAATTCCTCATTATCAATATCGTCGGTTTAATCGCACAACACGTTTAATAATTAATTATAACGGATATATACAGAACTGAACTTTTATGGTTCATCAGGAACCCGGCAATTTTTAAAATATTAATATCTTTGTTTCAGTCTCACAACAGATTCTTCCAGGTTTAAAGTAATCAACTATTAATCCAGCTAAATATGAAAAAAAGAATTATTGGCTTATTTCCAGTATTTATAGCTGTTTTTATCCTGCTCACCATGTGTGAAAAATCCCCGACTGCATCCTTTACACACAGCTCCAACAGTTACGAAGCAGGGGATACGATCCAATTTAAAAATACGTCTAAAGATGCGGATGCTTTTGAATGGAATTTCGGAGACGCAAGTACCATTTCAACGGAAAAAAATCCGTGGCATATTTATTATGCTGTTGGAAATTATGTCGTTACACTGAAAGCGGAAAATGAAAACGGTACGGATGAAGACAACCGATCCCTTACAATTAAAAATCCCACTATCCTGGGATTTTCAATTAATCAGGATACGACAGAAATTCCAATTCCAAATTGTACTGTGATAATCTTTGAGAATCAGTCGGACCTGGAAAATGGCACCAACGAGGCAGGGATAGATGTTACTGATGATGAAGGCCTTGTGTTATTTTATCATGCTAAAGCCATTGTTTATTATCTCTATGCGTTGAAGGAGGAAACAGATGGTGCATGGTTCTTTGCAGGATATACCAACCAGATTATTCTCAACATGACTAACTTATATAATGTCCAGGCAGAGTGGATCCCAAACAAGAAAGCTCTGGAAGGAAAGACTGATCATCTGAAATTACTTACAAGGATTCAGGATGCTGAGCTCTGAGAGCTGGGAGCTGGGACAATGAGTGTGATAAAAGGCAGAGTTCCGTGATTTGAAGACCTGAGGACTCGAGGACTACCTGGTTGCTGCAATAAGGTATGTAAAAAAGTCATGGGGGTGTGTCACAACAAGGAAAAAGACTTAACCGCAAAGTGCGCAAAGAATCCGCTAAGTTCGCAAAGAATTAA
>CAZRHW010000441.1:0-3418 GCA_964599785.1 uncultured Bacteroides sp.
CTTTCTTGTGGAAATTGAAAGTCTTCAAGGAAGCTGAATTCAAATGGGTGTTCAGGAAAAAGATTCATCCAGATTGCTGAAATTTGTTCAACAATCCTTGATTGATCTTCAGTACTCCCGGGTTTAATACGAATAAGGATATAATCATTCCCACGTGATTTCAGTTTAAATATCAGAGGTGTAATTTTTAAGGCCAGTGGCAGATGATGAAAATCCTTTATAACACCTATAATTGAATAATATTCTCCCCGATATAGGAATTTCTCACCAACCGGAGAATCAAGATCCATTTGTTCAATTGCTTTTTCATTGACAATAACTGAATTAATCGAATCTGTGGAATAATCAGGTGAATAGAATCGCCCAGAAGACATCTGTAAATCAAGCGTATTGAGATAGTCGTAATCCACGCTGGTTTCGCACAAGTAGCTTTCCTCTTTTTCAGGTTTTCCCCATTTCTGGTAATAACCGCCAGCAATCAGAGTTGGCAGATGGGATGTATTTGTTGAAAGGATCACCCCGGGAATTTTAGCGAGTTCATTTTTAAGAGCATCTGAACCCAGCCTGGTTTCGTCCCGCAACCTGACATAAACAATATCATCATTATGATAACCTGGATCACTATGATCCATGAAGTAAAATTGTCTGCTGATAATAATGGTACACAATAAAAATAATACGGCAAATGTGAATTGTATCACCACAAGAATTTTCCTTAACACGGATTTTCTGCTACCTATTTGATGGTAGACCTGGAAAATTTTTACAGGTTTAATAGATGATAATAAGACAGATGGATAACTGCCTGCTATCAATGCTGTGACTATCCATACAAGAATCAGTAACGAAATCCATACAGGATCAAGGTAATCAAGCTTCATTTCTTTACCTGTGATGTTGTTCACAGCCGGCAAAAACAAACTGACCAGGATAACCGCAAAATTCAGGGCTACTAATGCAAAAAGGAAAGTCTCTCCAAAGAATTGGACAATGAGATTTTTTCTTCCGGCTCCTAAAATCTTTCTTATACCTACTTCACCTGTTCTTGAAACAGAACGGGCGGTTGAAAGATTCATGAAATTAATGCATGCAATTAAAAGGATCAGGATGCCCAGGACAGCAAATACATAAATCAGTAAATTTCCGCGGACAAGATTATACCTGTTCGTCTGAGTGATGGGAACAAGAAAAGCTTCGCCACTAATATTATCATTCTGAAAATTAAAAAGTTCCGGAACCTTCAGTTTAACATCTTCAATCATTGCATCTTGACGAAGCTTAATATAGGTGTGAAATACACAGTTTGAAAAAAAATTACCGGTAAAATCAATAAAAAATCCCAGGTCTTTCAGGAGAGAAAAGGGTACAAGAAAATCAAATTGCCGGTGTGTCTGTGCAGGCAGATCCCTGATCACTCCGGTAACTGTCAGATCAATCCTGTTATTGATTCTAACCACCTTCCCTATTGCCAATTCCGTTCCAAAATATTTTTCACCGAATGATTCGGTAAGTACAATTGAATTTGGTTCTGCCAGAGCATTCTCAGGATTTCCAAACAGAAAATGATAGGTAAAAATCTTAAAAATCTCAGGGTCGGCAGCAAAACCATTCCTTTCAAGGAATAGTTTATCATTATATTTCATTCCCACCTCTCCCAGCGCTCCCATACGAGCCATTTTTTCTATCTCCGGAATTTTATCGAGCATAGCCTGCCCGATTTCATGGCTGGTGGTCGGCTGAAAAGCGAATGCGGACCTGGGGTCATGAACCCTGAGATAAACATGAAATATCCTGTTATAATCATTATGAAACTTATCATAACTCAGTTCATCCTGAATCCACAATATAATAATTATAGTACAGGCCATTCCAATAGCAAGGCCAAGTATATTGATCACTGATATCAACTTATCACGGATCATATACCGAAATGCTGTTACGAGATAGTTTTTAAACATGATACAAAGGTTTTTAAATCAGGGTATGACTATAGTCATGCCCTGACTTGTTCAAATCCCATGCCTATTCTTACAAAGTACTATTAATCAATTATTTATATATATCATACAAAATTGTCCGGTCTTAAGTTGATCCATTATCATACATTAATTGTTCCAAAATCATACATTTCTCTTGGTTTTATCCTCTAACCTTCATAAATTTAATGCAAAAGTTCTCTTCATTAAACGATATTCAGATGGATTCAAACCATGGCACTCTTTTGATCGTTGACGATAATCCAGGCGTCCTTAATTCTTTGCGATTATTCCTGAAAAATAAATTCAGCAAGGTTATTACTTTAAAGGATCCATTTGAGATTATTCCTCAGATGGAAAAAACACCAGCCGATGTAATTCTCCTTGATATGAATTTTACTGCAGGAGAGAGCTCCGGTAAGGAAGGGATATCCTGGCTTAATAAAATTCTGAAGACAGATCAGGACGCAGTTGTTATTTTTATCACAGCTTATGGAGGTATTGAACTTGCAGTACAGGCAATCCGTCAGGGAGCTTTTGATTTCATACTGAAACCATGGGATAACCAAAAATTATTGGCCACATTAATGGCCGGATTTAAGCTCAGAATGTCCAGGATCAGAATAAACCAGTTGCAGCTTTCCCAGGTTGCATTAAAATCAGAAATTGATCGTCAAAATGTAATGATCATGGGGATATCAAAAGCAATGCAGTCAGTTTATGAAACCATCGATAAGGTGGCTAAAACAGATGTAAATATTCTGATTCTCGGGGAAAATGGGACAGGGAAGGAATTAGTGGCACGGGAGATACATAGAAAATCAGGAAGATCCGGCAATATATTCCTTGGAGTGGATCTGACTTCCCTGAATGAGAACCTTTTTGAAAGTGAATTATTCGGTCATGTAAAAGGTTCCTTTACCGATGCCCGGGAGAACAGAACAGGTAAGATTGAAGCTGCCTCCGGCGGTACCCTGTTCCTCGACGAAATCGGGAACCTGACCGTTACTTTGCAGTCTAAACTGCTAACAGCAATACAAAACCGGGAGGTGATACCTGTCGGTTCCAACCGATCCTTACCTGTGGATATCAGGTTAATCTGTGCAACCAATAAAGATTTGAATCAACTCATAAGAGAACATTTGTTCCGTGAAGACCTTTATTATAGAATTAATACTATTACGATTCAGATTCCACCCCTGAGAGACAGAGAAAATGATGTAATTATTCTGGCAGAGTATTTTCTGAAATATTTTTCCGGCAAGTATGATAAACCTTCCTTAAGATTTAACAGTAAAGCTACTGATGCCCTGATGTCTCATCAATGGCCCGGGAATATCAGGGAATTGAAGCATTCAGTTGAAAAAGCAGTTATCCTTGCAGAAAAAGGTTTTATAACCCCTGAAGATCTTTTTTTAAATACATCCGTTCAATCCTATCCT
>CAZRHW010000442.1:0-3418 GCA_964599785.1 uncultured Bacteroides sp.
TCACCGTTTCCGGATGGTAACCGGCGGTTTTTATTCGCTGCAATATAAGTGTTGTTTTACCCGCTCCTCTTGCACCGGAAATACCAATAAGCCTCTGATCCCAATCAATCTCATGCAGAAGAAAACGATGAAATTTAACAGGTATATTTTCAATCCTGCCTGCCGATAACCTGCGTAATCTATTAATATCTGTATTATTTGTCATACTATATTTGTTATTTTATGTATTATAGATAATACAAATATATAAATATTTTATATTACTGATAATAAAAGATTGAAAACAGGAGCAAAAATGATCAGTAACCGGGATTCTGTACCAGGATACCGGGCTGCTGATTAATCTGCTCTTGCGGGATGGGTTGATATTTATCCTTTTCAGGATTGAATACGGCACGCTGCATGAAGGTCCTTATCCTTAAATCTGCCTGGGCAAATGCCATCAGCGTGGCAGCCATATCTACTCTCATACCGGCAGGAAGATTATCCCAGCGCCTGAGGTCGAAGAAACGGTGCCCTTCAGTAGCAAATTCAAGGCGCAATTCCCACTGAACAGCTCTCATTGCTTCCTCCTTATTAACAAAGGGAGGATAAAGTCCAACTTTATAATTGGCAGCAGGCTGGGTCCAGTCAACAGAACCTCCGGTGAGATAATCACCGTCATCTGTCCCCGGACCCCAGGGATATACTTCCCTGGGAAGTTTATATATCTGAACGCTACCCATTACAACTTCATTACCGGCACGATCACGGATCATGTTAACATAGGTACGGGCCGTCTCGAGATCGCCTTCGTAGGCAGCAACTTCAGCTCTCCACAAGAGAACATGGCCATAGCGGATATAACGGTAGTTGTTGGCATTAACCCCTGTCATCCAGCCTGAGGTAGCGGAATAAGTATAACGCTCCGACTTATAGAAGAAGGGTTTTGAAGCAGGCAGGTAGGGCCCTCCGTCAGGTTGGGAACGTAGCCAGTCACGGCCACGGTTAATACCCCAGTCACGGTAAGGAATACCCCTGCGACTGACGGTCCAGTCGAGGCGTGGATCGACAGCGTCTGTAAAGGGGACAAATGTTGAGTCGGACGGAATACCCATGTCGTTTTTAAGGTCCGGCGGATCATTGAAGGTATCAAACATCGGAAGTCCGTTTGCATCAACCCTGTAAGCATTCACAAGGTTCTGGGAGGGCTGGTGGAAACCGCAGCACAGGCCAATATCCGAACCATGGGGATAGTTAAGCCCGATACCCATCTCTGCATTCCCCGAACAACAGGCACCATCGTTCACATTGGCCTGTATCTCAAAAATAGACTCAGCATTGTTGTTAGTAGCTATCCGGTAATTATCCATGAAATCAGGCATCAACCGGTACCTGCCACTGTTGATAATGTTGTCCAGCAGAGGCCTGGCTGAAGCATAATCAAGTTCCTGGAGGTAAGCCCTTGCAGCCAGCGCCATAGCAGCATATTTGGTCGGCCGTCCAACCTGAGACTGTGTTTCCGGTAAATTTTCCCATGCATACGTCAGGTCGTTGATAATATGCGCCAGCACGGCACCTTCCGGATTAATATTTGATACCCTGGAGGCATCCGGGGTTTTCTCGGTGAGGATTGGTATGTTCTTAAATACCAGCCAGGCCTCAAAGTTATATAAAGCCCTGAGGAAAAGTGTTTCAGCCCGTAATTCGGCCTCTGTCTCCGGAGAAAGTCCCCCGGTCAGTCCGATGATCCTCAGTATCTCATTGCAACGGTAAACACCCATACCAAGGCATAATTTCCACTTTTCAGCCGGAAAGTTGCTGGTGGGCCAAACTTCCCACCTTTCAATGTCAAATACCGACGTCGAGGCGGTTATTTCAGATCCCGTGTATGCATCGTCCGACGCAACCGAACCGTAGGTCCAGTTCTGGATAGAGGCCCCCCAGGTCACTTCCCAGACAGCGCCACCGCCGATGATGCCGTATGCTCCGATCAGCAGTGCATTGATACCTTTCTCATTGTAAAAAACAGTTTCTGCTGAAGACCCCAAAGGCTCCCTGGTAAGAAAATCCTCCGAGCATGAAAACAATACGGCCAAAAGAAGTAAGGTTGCCAGAATGATCCTTAGTTTTTTCATAGTGTTAATTATCACTAAAAGCAGGTGCTCAGTTACACCGGAATTTTTTATCTTATGTCTTGCTCCGGTTGAGAATCAGGTTTTTGAATTATCCTTACAGAAGCACTCCCCGAATCCATTTTTACAGGCAGCGGGGTATCCGGGGAGTTTGGATTAATAAATTTAGTGAAATTTTATGACTATTTCTTTATTCGATTCCATTATGAAAAAATCAGATACACTTACATTTCAGGTACAGTCCCATTTTATTCAGGTTCCTTTAATATCTGATCCATGATTTTTTTAAAACTGAATAAATTAAAAATTTCCGCAAATAATTATGATTCTATTTTATAATTAGATATAGCAACTAACCTCACCTGGAATCAGGCAGCAAAAAACCGGACGTTTGTTTAAACTACACCAAATTCTTTATTTCGAAAAATTAAGATTGGTTTGAAGACATATTCAAAGGCGCCTGTGAAATGAAGGAATTTTAAGATGGTTACTCCACCACTATTTTACCTCTGTAGGTTTTGGGCCCTCTCAGTTCAAGAAAGTAAAAGCCTTCTTTCAGATTTTCCCTTTCCAGGACATATTTCGATGTGGTAATATCATTAACTATTCTTACCGTTTTTCCTGAGAGATCCATGATGTAAAGTGTGTAAGAAAGTCCCGCCGGATTATTAAATGTTAAAATTGTTGTTTCATTAAATGGATTGGGATAAACGTTAAGTGTATAGGTAAGAATATCATTCACATATGAGGCGGCATCAAAACGGTTATCTTCTATATTCGACATCGAGTGGCTGAAGGGACCGTGTTCAGCCTTCTTACCGGTTGTTTCAGTAGGGTAACATGGTTCGGGCCGGAGGGCAGCGACACGGTAAAATTTAGTTGCTGTACCCGGAGCAGGATCACTCCAGGTGGATGTACTGCTCGACATGGCATCGATGCTTAAGAAATTAATGGTCGTGTCACTCCGGAAAATTTCATATGTGCCGTAGTCAAATCCCACATAACGATCCCAGTCAAGCTGTGTGGATTCTGTTTCAGGATTTTTGGTTATCAGCAGGTGAATGGTTTTATGGGTCTTACACAGATCTATATCTGTCTCATAACCTGAAGTGTCGAATGCTGTGATCTTATAGAGGTATGCTCTGATGGCCGGCTTGGCAGTGGTATCACTATAAATGCTCAGACGGTCATGCGGGATACTGGTAAGCAGATCATAAATGCCGGCGTAATCACTTTCACGGTATATGTTATAATGCGAGATTGGTGCAATAGAATTCTTTTCCCAGACAACAAGATTATTCCCT
>CAZRHW010000443.1:0-3417 GCA_964599785.1 uncultured Bacteroides sp.
CATTCATCATTCAGCATTCAGCCCTCATCATTCATCATTCATCATTCATCATTCTTCCCTCCGCCTTCTACTTGCTTTTCAGGAACTTGCTGACTTTAATAAAAGCTTTATTCAATGCTTCATCAAGATCATCATTAACCAGTATAAAATCAAAATCCGCTGCGAGTGAAATTTCCTCACGGGCTTTTTCTATCCTGGTCAGGATTTCATTTACTGAATCTGTACCCCTCGATTTAAGCCTGTTTTCAAGTTCCTCAACAGACGGAGGCATGACAAAAATGGCCAGGGCACGAGATTTGAATTGTTTTTTCAGGTTTAGACCACCTGCCACATCGACATCAAAGATAACATGCCTGCCAGCATTCCAGATTCGTTCGAGTTCGCTTTTAAGGGTACCATATAACATTCCGGGATAGACCTCTTCCCATTCAATAAAATCACCATTTTCAATTTTCGTCCTGAAGTCATTTATTGAAATAAAATAATAGTCTTTACCATTAACCTCGTGAGACCTTGGTTTTCTCGTACAAGACGAAACAGAAAATTCAAGAGGAAGCTTACTATCGAGTAAATGTTTTACGATCGTGGTTTTGCCCGACCCTGACGGAGCTGAGAATATGATGAGTTTACCTTCCATTTCTAATTGATATTTTCTATAGGACGGTGCGGAATTGTTTTTTTGAGATATACTACATGCTATAACATCATAGGACGTTATATAATTGTTCCTTTATTTTTTCCAATTCATCTTTCATCTCGACCACCAGTTTCTGGATCCTCGTCTCATTTGCTTTCGCTCCAAGTGTATTGATTTCCCTGCCGATCTCCTGGGTAATGAATCCAAGTTTTCTGCCAGCCGGTTCGGGAGCTGATATAACTTCAATAAAATAGTTACAATGGCTTGCGAGTCTGATCTGTTCTTCTGTGATATCCAGTTTATCAAGGTAATATATCAATTCCTGTTCAAATCTGTTAGGATTATAAGATTCTTCTAACTTAAGGTCACTCAGGTTTTGATGAAGCCTTTTCCTGATGTTTTCGATCCGGATTTTTTCGTAAGCAGGGATCTTTTTCTGCTTCTCCATGATCAGCATGATCCTGGAGCGGATATCTTTTTCAAGCGTTTCACCTTCCTGCTCACGGTAAACCCTTACGTTCTCAAGTGCTGATTGAAGGGTTTTAATCAGGATACTCCATTCTTTTTCACCCAGTTCATCTTTTTCAGCTTTGAGAGATTCAGGTAACTTCATCGCTACCTGGATCAAACGGTCGGTTGTATCAAGTTGAAGCTCCTCCGAAATTTCTTTAAGCTGTCTGATATAGTTTTTAATCATTTCTTTATTGATCCGGTAGTTGCCTTCATCAGATGTCACCTCGATAGAAATAAAACAATCGATCTTTCCGCGCTCAAGCACCCGGATGATCTCATTTTTTATCTCCAGTTCTTTTTCTTTTAAAAGGGAGGGCAACCTGGTTGAAATATCTGACTGTTTGCTGTTCAGGGATTTAATTTCGATCGATACTTTTTTCCCCGGAAGATTACATTCAGCCTTCCCGAAACCGGTCATGGATGTTAACATAATAATTTATTTTTCAATTAATTGAGATAAACCTTCCAGATAAGAGTGAAAACGTTGATAAATACTAAAATTGTTGTTCATCATGAAAATACATACCTTAAGATTATTTGTAAATTCACGATGTCACTAAGTATAATGGTTATTTAACCACTAAGGTACACAAAGGATATCTCAAAGGCATACAAAAGTCAATAATTATAATCCTTTCTGCAGCCCTTTGTGTTCCTTAGAGGTTAAAAAATATTATTAGTTTTTCAGGTACGAATTAATATGATGATTTAAGATTATTAAAACAGTATCATATTATGACAACTCAAGTTCCTCAGGATCAATAATAACAGGTTTAACCACAACCTTGTTTCTCCATCTGCCTGTCATAAAGTAAAGGTAATATAAGATCAGTCCAATCAGCCAGCCGGCAGGAATGGCCCACCAGATACCGGTAACACCAATTTTTGATGAAAAGATCCATGCAAAGGGGATCCTGATCACCCAGAGAGAGAAAAGGCTGATAAACATGGGGATCAAAGTATCGCCGGCACCCCTGAGGACACCATTAATCTTGAACATGGCAGTAAATAACAAATAGAAAGAACAGACGATCAACAGGTATTGAGAACCAATCCTGATCACTTCAGCATCATTGGTAAAAAGTCCAATGAGCTGTTTTTTAAAGACGATAACGATCAAAGTAACGGTCAATGATACAGCTGAAGACATCAACAAAGTGGATTTGAGTCCCGATTTTACACGGGCTGATTTTCCCGCTCCCAGATTCTGTCCTACAAATGTTGCGAGGGCTGCTCCGAAATTCATTGCCGGCAGAACGGCCATGTTGTCAATTCTGATGGCTGCCGAATATGCCGCAATCACATCTGTTCCAAATGTGTTGACAATGGTCATCAGGGCTAAATTTCCCAATGATACAAATGTATGCTGAATCCCGGTTGGTAAACCGATCCTCAGGCTCTGGCGAAAAATCCTGTTATCAAACTGAAATTCTGAAATGGTAAAACTGATGATCTTGTGATACTTATTAAGATAAATCACTGCTGTGAGAAATGCTCCACCCTGGGAAATTACTGTTGCCCATGCGGCACCGGCTATTCCCCATTTAAATACAAGGATAAACAAGAGGTCCAGCCCAATATTGCAAAATGTTGAAATGATGAGGAAATAAAGGGGTGTCTTTGAATCCCCCAGTCCCCTCAGAATAGCACTTGTTCCGTTGAAACCAAAAAAAACGATCAACCCCGAAAGGTAGATGGTCAGATAGGTCTTTGCCTGGGGAAGTATCTCTTCGGGAAGCTGGATAAGCCTGAAGATATCCTCTGTAAAATATACCCCGATAACCGAAAGGATAACTGATGCGAAGAAAGAAAAGATATAAATCGTATCAATGGCCCGTTTGACATTCTTAAGGTCTTTTGCCCCGAAATATTGTGCTATGACAATTGTTCCACCGGAAGCTACACCAATAATCAGTGCAATAAGTGTAAAAACAATCGGGAAGGAGGCACCAACAGCAGCCAGGGCTTCTTTTCCAAGGATATTCCCGACAATGATCGTATCTACTATATTATACAACTGCTGGAAGAGGTTTCCAAGCAGCATGGGCATGGCAAATTTTAAAATCAACCTGGTTTCATTTCCTTCGGTAAGATCTTTCATGTGAAATTTAAAACCGCAAAGGTTATGAAATTCCTGCAGAGGGGCAAATCTTTTAGAATGATAAGGTAATTAAACGACTGTTAATTAATTAATCTAAAATGTGGATAAAAAAAATTGTTTTTTCTATACGATATATTGAATGAAATGACATTAATGGTATGAAGAG
>CAZRHW010000444.1:0-3413 GCA_964599785.1 uncultured Bacteroides sp.
ACCCCCTTGTATTCCCCCTCTCTGCCTTTGTAGAGAGGGGGTTAGGGGGAGAGTCAAGCTGATACTACAACCAAGTTAATTATTTGAGCAAAGCATCACAACAGCAATACTTAAAACTGATTATCATTCAATTTTAGAGCAAGTTGCTGGCCAGTTCGGCGAGGTAGCTGCGTTCTCCTTTGAGGAGGTTGATATGTGCAAATATTTCCTGGCCACGCATTTTATCCGACAGGTAAGATAATCCGTTAGATCCGGAATCGAGGTAGGGTGAATCAATTTGTTCGAGATCGCCTGTAAAGACCATTTTTGTTCCTTCTCCGGCCCGTGTTATGATGGTTTTTATTTCATGAGGGGTAAGATTTTGAGCCTCATCCACAATGAAAAACACTTTTGACAGGCTTCGGCCGCGGATATAAGCGAGGGGTGTGATAACAAGCTTTTCATTTTTAAGCATTTCCTCTATTTTGGTGAATTCCGGGCTTTGCAGGCTGAATTTGTGTCTGATCACAGAGAGGTTATCGAACAGGGGCTGCATATAGGGATCCATTTTTTCTTTGATATCTCCCGGCAGGAAGCCCATATCCCGATTGGCAAGTGGTACGATCGGCCTTGCCAGGAAGATCTGTGAGTAAATCTTTCTCTGGTGCAGCGCGGCTGCAAGGGCGAGCAATGTTTTGCCGGTGCCGGCTTTACCGGTCAGGGAAACAAGCTGTATTTCGGGACGTGCGAGAGCATCCAGGGCAAAGGTCTGTTCTGCGTTCCTGGGATCAATCCCATACATTTTCTGCTTCTCCACCCGGTCGACGACTTTATTAAAAGGATCATAATGGGCCAGCGCACTTGATTTACCGTTTTTCATGATATAATACTGATGCGCCATTGGTTCGGCCTTAAACTTAAACTGTTTGAACGGGATCCCCTCAACATTCTCATATAATTTTGAGATCAGACTGGTTGCAACATTATCCAGGATGGTAATGCCTTTATACAGTTCATCAAGATTTGCAACTTTATCATTCTGGTAATCCTGGGACATGATACCAATTGATTTGGCTTTCATGCGCAGGTTTATATCTTTGGAGATCAGGATAACCTCCAGGGGTGCATTGTTCTGCTGGATATATTCAGCGATAGCGAGGATCCTGTGGTCGGCGGTATCTTCAGGAAAAGAATTCCTGATAACAGGTGAGAATGGTTTCCCGGTTTCTATGGAGAGCTTGCCGAGCTTTTCCCCAAGGGATATGCCTCCATTGAAGAGCTGGTCGCCGGAAAGTTTATCCAGTTCCCTGGTAAATTCCCTTGCCTGGAAATTAATCTGGTCGTTTCCCTTCTTAAACCTGTCAAGTTCTTCCAGGACAACAATGGGAATGACAATATCATTTTCCTCGAAATTATAGATACATTTGTAATCATGCAAAAGAACATTCGTGTCCAGCACGAATAACTTCCTTGTCTTTTTTTTCGGCATCGCAGCGACTTCTGGGAATGAAAAAGTGGAAAACCTGTCTAAATTATTAAAATAGTACTTTAAAACCTGTTTATAAATTGTTCATAACCTGATAAATCGATAAAAATGGAACCATATAAAAATCCCGTAATTGAAGCAATAATAAAGAGAAGGAGTATTCGGCGTTATACCGGGGATGATGTTGATAAGTCATTCATTGAAATAATGTTAAAATCCGCGATGTATGCTCCGTCTGCCCGCAACGAACAACCCTGGCATTTTATCGTGATCGACAAGAAGGAGCTGATGGACCGGATCATGAAGGTTCACCCTTATGCATCCATGTTATCGGAAGCCAGTGTTGCGGTCCTTATTTGTGGTGATGAAAAGCTGGAACTCAGTAAGGGTTACTGGCCGGTCGATTGTGCAGCCGCCACACAGAATCTCCTGCTGGCGGCTTATTCACTGGGGCTCGGAGCAGTCTGGCTGGGCGTCTATCCCCGCAGGGAAAGGCAGGATGGTATCCGGGAAATTTTCAGGCTTCCGGCACATGTTCATCCGTTTTCGCTGGTTTCTATCGGTTATCCCGCAGAAGAGAAAGAGGTTCCGGAGCGGTTCAAAGAAGAGCGGATCCGTTGGAATCAGTGGGAATAGTGAAGAGCGAGGGGGCGATGAAGCGATGGGGTGACAAAGAGAAAGAGGGATGGAGCGAGGGAGCGACAGTAAGGAGTAAGGAGTAAGGAGTACCGCACGAAATTGACATTTCGAACAAAATAAATAAATTGGTTTATTGGTAAATCGGTAAATTGGTGTGTTTGAGTGTGAGTGTTGAGTCTGAAAGGGTAAAAGAGTAAAGGAGAGGTGAGCCCCGAAGGGGCCAAATTTCAATTAACCCGGTACGGAGTGCCGGGCATGAATAGTAGCACAAATATCAACCCCAACGGGGTTGGATTTGTTTGTAAAACATTAAATCAGAATACTTTAAAGTCTTATATTCAACCCTTTCAGGGTTACATTAGATGCTGTACCTAAGCCACCGGTTTCACCGGTGGTTATTCATAGTTGTACCCCTTCGGGGTAATATTGAACAGTTGCACTCATTAGAGTTTATTCATAATTTTATGTCAAATAAGTAACTTACGATTTATATGTTATTTCCTTATGAAATAGTCCGGGATTGTATGCTTCGAGATGAATTGTATAGTATAAGATGTCTGAAAATCAGAAGATTTGAACACATTTATACCCAAATCTTATATCCCATTAGCTTTTGTAAGCCGGGAACCAAGAACCATCTACTTTTGGATTGTAAATGAACTATAAAGAAACATTAGACTTTTTGTTTTCTTCCCTTCCCATGTTTCAGAGGGTAGGTGCGGCAGCGTATAAAGCCAACCTGGATAATACCGTTGCATTTGATGAATATCTCGGACATCCGCACAGGCAGTTTAAAAGTATCCATGTTGCAGGAACCAATGGCAAGGGATCGGTATGTCATATGATCGCGGCCATCCTCCGGACAGCAGGCTACAGGACAGGCTTATATACCTCACCGCACCTTAAAGATTTCCGGGAAAGGATACGCATCAACGGGACATGCATCCCGGAGGAAGATGTTGTAAGTTTTGTCGGGGAACATGAAACATTTATTAAGCAACTGAAACCATCTTTTTTCGAGATGTCCATGGCTATGGCTTTTGATCATTTCAGAAAAGAGAAGGTTGATGCTGCTGTTGTTGAGACCGGGATGGGAGGGAGGCTTGATTCCACGAATATTCTTTCTCCCGTTGTATCTGTGATTACCAATATTGGTTTTGATCATACTACCTTTCTGGGCAATACGCTGGAAAAGATTGCCGGTGAAAAGGCAGGCATTATCAAAAAACATGTACCTGTTGTCATTGGAGAAACACAGGAGATATTACCGGTTTTCAGGAAGAAAGCTGCTGAGCAGGATGCCCCGGTC
>CAZRHW010000445.1:0-3399 GCA_964599785.1 uncultured Bacteroides sp.
AGCTGGGAGCTGGGAGATAGGGCAATGAGTGTGATAAAAGACAGAGTTCCGTGATTTGAAGACTTGAGAACTCGAGGACTACCTGCTTATTGCAATAACGTATGTAAAAAAAGTCATTCCGACGAACGAAGTGAGGAGGAATCTCCCTGAAACTTCAAATAATCTAAGATTTATAATCATTTCCCTATTTCTATCTTAAATAAAATGAAATCAATTACTTTCCCAACCCGGGTTTTTTGGATCGTTTTGATCTTTTCAATCGCAATGGGATTCCTGGAGAGTGCTGTGGTCGTATACATGCGTGAGATTTTATACCCCGGGGGATTTGATTTTCCCCTCGTACCAATTGAACTGCATCTGGCAATAACTGAGATTATCAGGGAAGCTGCAACCCTGATCATGCTTGTAACAATCGGAATCCTGGCGGGCCGAACCACGACTGAACGGTTTGCATGGTTTCTGTTCAGTTTTGCTGTCTGGGATATATGCTATTACATCTTCCTTAAACTCCTGATCGGATGGCCGGAATCGTTGCTTACCTGGGACATCCTTTTTCTCATTCCGCTGACATGGGTAGGGCCTGTGATCAGTCCGGTAATCGTGGCACTTACCATGATCCTTCTGGCCATAACAGTCATTTATTTCAGTAATAAAACCGGAAATATCAGGATCAAATGGCTTGAATGGGGGGTTCTTATTTCAGGATCATTGATACTGATCCTGGCATGGACATGGGATTATTCGGGATATATTCTTGAACATTTTAGTTTTAGTGAGATCTGGACCATCCCAAAAGATGATCTTTACCAGATCGCGACACAGTATATACCCCGGAAATTCAACTGGGGAATGTTCTGGCTTGGAGAAGGAGTTATACTGTCAGGAATTGTATTTTTATTCCTGAGATTAAGAAAAATAACCTGAATATATTTTACTTTTTGCTATAAAAGGCTTCTCGCAGATTAACGCAGATATTTACGCTGATTATCGCAGATATAATTAACTGTAAATTAACAATCTGCGGATATCTGCGTATTCATCTGCGAAAATCTGCGAGAAATATTTTTGGAAATCTGTTTCAATGCCGGTCACCATAGGTCGATATACATCGTCTACTTTTTTATCCCCAGCAACTTAAACATAAATGCATATTCCATTGCAGTCTCCTTATATCTCTCAAACCTTCCGGATGCACCACCATGTCCGGCTTCCATGTTTGTATGAAGCAATAAAAGATGATTGTCTGTCTTCATGTCACGCAGTTTGGCCACCCATTTGGCCGGTTCCCAGTATTGGACCTGGGAATCATACAGACCCGTTGTGACAAGCATGGCAGGATAATCCTTCGGTTCCACATTATCATAGGGAGAATAAGACAGCATATACGCATAATAGTCCTGTTCATTAGGATTCCCCCATTCATCATATTCGGCTGTTGTAAGTGGAATATCCTCATCAAGCATGGTTGTCACCACATCAACAAACGGGACATCTGCAATAATACCTTTATAAAGATCCGGCCGTAGATTCACAATCGCACCCATCAGTAATCCTCCTGCACTGCCGCCCTGGGCAAAAAGCTTGTCCGTTCCTGTATATTTCTGTTCTATCAGGTATGCCGCACAGGAATTGAAATCGGTGAAGGTATTCATCTTTTTGAATAGTTTTCCATCTTCATACCATTGCCTTCCATATATCTGACCGCCACGCACATGAGCAATAGCATAAACAAATCCACGGTCCAGAAGGCTCAGTCTTACCGAATTAAAATAGGGATCTATTGTATACCCGTAAGATCCGTAACCATACAACAACAACGGATTTTTTCCGTCAAGCCTGATCCCTTTTCTGTATACAAGTGATATCGGAACTTTTACGCCATCACTTGCCGTTGCATATAAACGTTTTGCCTCATAATTGGAAGGATCAAAGTCTCCTATAACTTCCTGTTGTTTCAGAAGTTTCTTTTCATGGGTATCCATATTATAGTCATAAACCGAGTTTGGGGTAGTAAGAGAGCTGTAACTGTATCTCAGCCATTTACTGTCAAATTCAGGATTTGTAGATGTGTTGGCAACATAAACCTCTTCACCAAAGTCAAGATAATGTTCCGTTCCGTCATTCCAGTTAATGATCCTGAGTTGATTAAGGCCATTTTTCCGTTCCTCAACAACCAGGTAATCTGTGAATATCTCGATATCGTTCAGGTAAACATCTTCCCTGTGTGCAATCAGTTCTTTCCAGTTTGCTTTTCCGGGGCTGTTAACAGGCGTTTCCATCAGCCTGAAATTTTTTGCTTCCAGGTTGGTGACGATGTAAAATTTGTCCTTGTAATGGTCAACAGAATATTCAAGGTTCCTTTCACGAGGCTGGATAATGGTAAATTTGCCCATCGGATCATTTGCATCAAGAAACTTATACTCATCTGAGAGTGTACTGGAAGATACAATCATCATATATTTATCCGATTTGGTCTTATAAACAAACGAATTGAAAGTTTCATCCTCCTCATAAAATATAAGGACATCTTTTTCGACCGGTGTTCCCAGTATATGCCGGAATATTTTTTGAGGCCTCAGTGTCTCATCATCTTTCTGGGTATAAAAAACAGTCTTATTATCATTGGCCCAGAAAGCCCCGCCGGTTGTCAGTGGAATAGCATCGGGATAAATTTCACCTGTGGCAAGGTCCTTGAAATATACCGTATATTTTCTGCGGCTTACAGTATCCAGACCATAGGCGATCTTCATATTATCAGGACTAACAGTAAAGCCTGCAACCTGAAAGTAGTCATATCCTTCGGCCATTTCATTTACATTCAGAAGAATTTCTTCCTGCGCATCTATGTTGTCCTTTTTTCTGCAATAGACCGGATATTCTTTTCCTTCTTCGAACCTTGTATAGTAATAGTATCCCCTGTCTCTGTAAGGTACAGATTCATCGGTTTGTTTAATCCGGCCGATAATCTCATTATAAAGATCTTCCTGAAGCTTCTCAGTATTTTTCATCATGGCATCTGTATATTCATTTTCCGCCTTCAGATAATTGATCACTTCAGGATTGTCTCTTTCTTTCAACCAGAAATAGTTATCTATCCTGGTATTGCCATGGATGGTCAACTCTTTTGGTTTTTTTTCAGCAACGGGAGGTTTCATGTCAACTGATGTTTGACGGTTAGAACAAGATAGTACCAGGTATGCCAATGAGATGATCACGATGGATTTACTAACCTGGATTATTGGTTTGTTCATAGTTGTGGGATTTTAAATATGATATGCAAACATAGTGAAAATCCTTCATATTGAACTCCGAGTGCTGAGTGCTGAATGCTAAGTTGGATTCATTTGGTGAATTGTTCGTGAGACTGGCATTTTGTGAGCGCAGCGAAACGAAATACCA
>CAZRHW010000446.1:0-3393 GCA_964599785.1 uncultured Bacteroides sp.
CTGAGGGTAATCAATACCACTACTGGTCTGATGGATCAATAAGGAATATCAGCGAATCACAAAAGAATCTCTTACCGAATGAAGTTCTTTATCGTGACTGGAATTTTGAAACAGATCTGAGGGAAAGGGATTTATACGGATTAGGAAATTACAGTCAGAATACTTTTGCCATCCCTGTGGATGTCGGTTTGGATTTTCGCGTTGGTGAACGGATTAAAATGAGACTGGCAACATCGTTTCATTTTACATTTACAGACTTCATTGACAATGTAAGTTGGGAGGGGGAAGGTGTAACGGGCAATAAAAACAATGACTTTTTTTCTTTTACCTATCTCACAATGCATCTCGACCTGTTCTCTCAACCCAAAGTTATCGTTGAGGAATTGTTGTTTGCTGAACTGGATGATTTTGATTATACTATGTTTGAGGATGAAGATAGTGATGGGATTATTGATGCTGTCGATGATTGTCCGGGAACACCTTCCGGTGTTGAGGTCGATACGCTTGGGTGTCCGTATGACGATGATAATGATGGTGTACCCAACTTCATGGATAATGAACGAAATACCCCTGCGGGTTCAATTGTTGATGAAAATGGTGTTACGTTGAGTGAAGAGGCACTGGTCAATATGCTGGCGAGTAAAGAAGCTGTTTCACGCAGGGATTTATTCCTTTACCTTGCTTCCATAAAATCTGGCGATCGCCTTTCTTTAATGGATATGCCTGAAAAGTTCCATTCTCTTGATACCGACGGGGATAATTACCTTAGCTTTGATGAATTGCTGAAAGCCATTGATGATTTCTTCGATTACCAATCTGAACTGGTTACGGATGAGGTTTATCAGGTGATTAATTTCTTTTTTGCCCAGTAAAATCTACCTGATCTTTCCAAGACGATCCAATTCCCGCTGAAGATCTTTTTGTTTGATTGTTTCACGTTTGTCATATTCTCTTTTTCCCCTTACAAGAGCGATCTCCAGCTTTGCCAGTTTTTTTTCATTAACAAAAAGACGCAAGGTGCTGATTGTCAGCCCTTTTTCTCTCACACGCTTTTCAAACCTGTTCAATTCATTCCTGTTCAGCAACAGCTTGCGTTCACGATATGGATCATGATTGTAGTAATTGCCGTGTTCATATTCGGAAATGCGCATACCTTTAACCCACAACTCATTATTTTTAAAATAGCAATATGAGTCTGCAAGGCTGACTTTGCCATTCCGGATAGATTTTATCTCGGTACCTGTCAATTCCATCCCGGCAACCAGCTTCTCAAGGATCTCAAAATCAAAATAAGCTTTTTTATTCTTTATGTTAATCTTGTTGTCAGGCATATAAACATGATTCAGGTTGCGAAATTAAGAATAATTATTTTATGGAATAATGGAATGATGGAATGAGCTAAAATTTGAAATGAGCTAGAATGAGCTAAAATTTGGAATGAGCTAAAATTAAGAATAAGGCTAAGGCTAAGGCTATGGCTGAGGAAAGAAAAAAGAACTAAAAATTTGGGATGAGCTAGAATGAGTTAAAATTTGAAATTCTTTTATAAATTTTAGTCATTAATTCTCCCAAATCCTTTGCTCACACACCAATTTTAGTCATTTTAAATTTCAAATTTTAGTCATTTCCAGATGGAATGTTAGAACATTGTATTATATGAAATTAACAGTTGGTTTATGTAATTTTGGAGGATAATTTACCACAGAGTCCATAGAGAGAATATTACTCAACAGAAGATTAATATGAAATTACTCTGTGATCTCTGTGCCTTCTCCGGGTACTCTGTGGTTAAAGAATACCATACTTATTGTAAACCATGATCATCGGATAGATGAATCAATCATACTACAATCTCATTACCATACTTGGTCCCACTGCATCGGGTAAAACCCGCCTTGCTGCTTTACTGGCTGAAAGGGCAGGGGGAGAGGTGATCAGTGCCGATTCAAGGCAGGTATACCGGCGCATGGATCTTGGTACCGGAAAGGATTATGATGATTATTTGGTGAAGGGTAAAATGATACCCTGTCATCTGGTTGATATCGTTGAACCGGGATATGAGTATAATGTTTATGAATATCAGCGTGATTTCATTAATGTATTTAAGGAGATTACAAGCAGGGATACACTACCCATCCTCTGTGGCGGTAGTGGTCTGTATCTGGAAGCAGTCCTCAAGGGTTACAGGCTTATCAATGTCCCCAGAAATAAAGGTTTAAGAACAGAACTTGAAAAGAGAAGCATGGAAGAGCTGGTAACTATTCTGAGAAAAGGTAAGAAATTACATAATATCACTGATATTACTAACAGGAACAGGCTCATCAGGGCTATTGAGATCGAATCATACTATGCTGATCATCCTGAAAATAATAATGATTATCCCCATTTAAATACATTGATTGTAGGTATAAATTTTAACCGGGATGAAAGGCGAAGGCGAATTACAAAAAGGCTCGAAGACAGACTTGCAAAAGGTATGGTTCAGGAAGTTAAGCAGTTGATTGATAGTGGTATTCCACCAGAAAAGATGATTTATTATGGTCTGGAATATAAATACATAACTCTTTTTTTAAATGGCAACATTCAGTATGATGAAATGTTTGCCAGCTTGAATACTGCCATTCATCAGTTTTCCAAAAGGCAGATGACCTGGTTCAGAAGAATGGACAGGATGGGGACTGAAATTCATTGGCTCGATGGAGGTCTTACAGAGAATGTCAAGCTGCAAAAAATAAGGGATTGGATGACAGAAGGTCCAGTCTCAGAATGACCATTGGATATGATTCATCATAAATATCAGAGCCAGCATCACACAGAAGTTTAAGAAGGTAACCGCGTAGTTGTAGATCCCCCTTCCTTTTTTAAATTTTCTTCGGATCATTATTCCGATATTAGGGAGGAAAAAAGATACCAGGACGATAATATAATATATAACAGAAGTTTTATCCTCCATTACATCTTCAGCGTTCACATCATTGTTTGCAAAAAATAACACCAGGTAAACAAATCCCAGAAAAAATGCCAGGTACAACAGGTAGCTGACTTTCAGTGTGATAGTTGAAATTTTCCTTTTCCTGTGAATCCTGAAAGGTTTAAGAATAATAATGGCAATAATAAATACAAAAAGAAATGTGGCAATGAAAATAAAATGCAACAGGAACTGGAAGAAATTATTCATCTGTTTGCTGGTTTATCAATGCTAAATTAAGGAATTTCTGATAATGTAGCTTGATGGAAGGTGAAATGGTGATTTTTCTTTTGTGTAACGGTAACAATGGTCATTAGGAAGAGGGCTTAGGGCGTAAGGTTCAGGGCGTAAGGCAAATAATGGTTGCAATGGTAACAATGGTCATTAGGAAGAGGGCTTAGGGCGTAAGGTTCAGGGCGTAAGGC